>DATJEA010000287.1:0-1900 GCA_035497095.1 Acetobacteraceae bacterium
CGCGGAGCGTGCGGAGTCTCCACTCCCAACGGCGCGCGGCGCCCGCGAAAGGTTCTTCTTACTCTGTTCGCTTGAAAATCCGGCATCGTGCCATCGACGGTACAATAAAGCAGGTTCACCACAGGGACACAGAGGCACGGAGAAGCAAGAAAAAGAGATATCTTTTCTTCACTTGCTTCTCCATGTCTCTGTGTCCCTGTGGTGGATCTTCCTTGCTGGCGACCGGCGGCACCGACTTTTCAGATGGACAGAGTAAAAAGGAAGTCTTTCTTGCTGATCGCGCCTCCCCGCCGAACAGCGCCGCTCCCGCCACCGGAAATTCCATATGAGTGCCGGCATCAGACGCACGTTCCGCCTCACCCGCCGCCTGCCAAGGCTGCTGGCCGGGCTCGGCGTGCTGGTGCTGCCGCTGCTGGCGGTGGCCGCCTTCCTGGTCTGGCACACCCTGCCGGCGGCCAGCCTCGCCACCATCATCCCCGGCCTGTCCGACCGCGTCGAGATCGGCATCGACGCCGACGGCATCCCGCATATCCGCGCCGCGACCGAGACCGACGCCGCCGCCGCCCTCGGCTTCCTGCATGCCCGCGACCGGCTGCTGCAAATGGAGCTGATGCGCAGCACAGCCGCCGGCACGCTGGCCGAGATCGCCGGCCCGGCCGCCCTGCCCAGCGACCGGCTGATGCGCACGCTGGGCCTGAAGCGCGCCGCCGAGGCCGACCTCGCCGGCCTGCCGCCCGAGACGCTGGCGATGCTCGCCGCCTATGCCAACGGGGTGAACGCCTATATCGCGCTGCGCGGCCGCTTCGCCGGGCTGGCCTTCCTGGCCCTCGGCCGCCCGGCGCGCTGGGCCCCGGTCGACTCGCTGCTCTGGGCCAAGACCATGGGCCTGTATCTGTCCGGCAACTGGCGCACCGAACTGGCCCGCGCCGGCCTGCTCTCCCGCCTGTCGGCCGAAACCATCCTGTCCTACTGGCCGGACTCCGGCGCCGCCGGCCACCCCGAGGCCAGCCTGCTGCGACTTCCGCCTCCTGGGCTGGCCGCCACCGCCACCCGCCTGGCCGCCGTGCTGCCCAGCTTCCCCGACCGCTTCACCCTGCCCGCCACCGCCAGCAACGCCTGGGCGGTGGACGGCGCGCACAGTACCACCGGCGCGCCGCTGCTGGCCGGCGACCCGCATCTCGGCTTCAGCATGCCCGGCCCCTGGTATCTCGCCCGCATCGACACGCCGGCCGCCACGCTGGCCCCCGCTACCACCTTGGCAGGCGCCACCGCGCCCGGCGTGCCGTTCATGGTGCTCGGCCATAACCGCAGCATCGCCTGGAGCTTCACCACCACCGGCGCCGATGTGCAGGACCTGTTCGTCGAGACCCCGGTCGGCGCCGACCAGTATCAGACCCCGGACGGCCCGCGCCCATTCGAAACCCGCAGCGAGACCATCCATGTCCGCGGCCAGCCCGACGAAATCCTGCATATCCGCAGCACAAGGCACGGCCCGGTAATCTCCGACCTGATCGCCGGCCGCGGCCCGATCCTGGCGCTGCAAATGGCCAACCTGGCGCCGGGCGACACCGCTTCCGCCGGCCTGCTGGCGCTG
The DNA here is from genome assembly GCA_035497095.1 of Acetobacteraceae bacterium. Lineage (GTDB taxonomy): Bacteria > Pseudomonadota > Alphaproteobacteria > Acetobacterales > Acetobacteraceae > 70-18. The sequence continues at coordinate 1,595 of DATJEA010000287.1, forward strand.
AACCAGGCCAAGACGGTGGCCGAAGCGCTTGCCGCAGCCCCGCGCATCACCTCGCCGGTGCAGAACCTGCTGGTCGCCGACCGCAGCACCATCGCGCTCGCCGTCACCGGCCGCGTGCCCATTCGCAAAGCCGGCGACGGCGCGCTGCCCTCACCCGGCGCCGACGGCAGCCACGACTGGACCGGCTGGGCCAGCGGCGCCGAACTGCCGCGGATCGTGGCACCCGCCAGCGGCCGGCTGGTCAACGCCAATGAGCGGGTCGCCCCGCCCGCCTTCCCGGTATTTCTCGGCCGCGACTGGTATGAC
>DATJEA010000288.1:0-7091 GCA_035497095.1 Acetobacteraceae bacterium
CAACTCGGCGGTCACCGCCTGACGCAGCACCCGGCCGGGGCTGGGCGCCACCACGAAACGCGCGACGATGTCGACATCAGTGGACGGCCCGCCGCTGCCCGGCAGCGTGGCCGGCAGCTCGGCGAACGGCGCCACCGCGACGATCGCCCGCGCCGCGCGGGACAGCGGCGAGGCGACCGAACCGGGCGCGTAGACTGGCACCTGTACCACCTGGCCATCCGGCGGCGCCGCGCAACCGGAGAGCAGCGCGGCCGCCAGCAGCGCCAGCCCGGCTCCCCGAGGCCGGCCGCCGTTCAATCGAACCCCATGAACCCCGGCATGGCGCTGATCGGCCTGGCCGCCTTCAGCGCCGCGATATCCGGCACCGGCCGCGCCGTGCGCGCATCGCCGGCCAGCATCCCCTCCAGTGCCGCCGCGACGCTCAGCACGAAGTGGTCGCCGCCGCGCGGGCCGATGATCTGCAAGCCGAATGGCATGCCGTTGCGGTCCAGCCCCACCGGCAGACTCACCGCCGGATGGCCGGCCAGCGTCACGCCATAGGCCAGCGCCAGCCAGTGGAAATAGGTGCGGGTCGGCTTGCCGTCGATCTCCGCCGGATACAGCTCGCTCCATGGCCGCGGGCTGATGGTGATCGACGGCGTGATCACCACGTCATGGGTGGCGAAGAAGCCCTGCCAGCGGCGGTATAGCTGGGTCTGCAACAGCGAGGCGCGGCCGACATCCTCGGCGGTGTAGCGCAGCCCTTCCTCGACATTGGCGCGCACGTTCGGGCCGACATCGGCCGGCCTGCTGCGCACCCGCTCCAGGTGTGCTGCCAGAAAACCCACCGCGCGCAGCACCTCGAACGCTTCGTCGGCGCCGGTGCAGTCGGGCGTGGCGTCCTCGGCGCGGGCGAATACCTGGCGGAACAGCCCGGTCTTTTCCGTGAAGACCTCGGCGATATGCCGCTCGGTCGGCGCGAAGCCCAGATCGGGGGTGAACGCCACACGCAGCCGCGACAGGTCCACCCGGTCCGGCACCGCGAAATCCTCGGCCCGGCGCACCTGCTTGCCGTAGATCGTGGTCGCCAGCGGGTCGCGCCCGTCATCGGAGACCATCGCCGACAGCAGCAGGCAGGCGTCGGCCACGGTGCGCGCCATCGGCCCCTGCACCGGCAGGCCGGACCAGCCCATGCCGCGCATTTCGGTCGGCACCAGGCCCGGCGTCGGCCGATAGCCGACGATGCCGGAGAACGAGGCCGGGTTGCGCAGGCTGCCGCCGGTGTCGCTGCCCGAGCATAGCGGTGCCTGGCCGGTCGCCAGCGCTACCGCCGAGCCGCCGGAGGAGCCGGCCGCCGATTTGGCCGGGTCGAACGGATTGCCGGTGGCGCCGTATACCGCGTTGCGGGTGTTGGCGCCGGCGCCCCATTCCGGCGTGTTGGTCTTGCCGATGATGATGCCGCCGGCGGCACGAATCCGCGCCACCATGCCCTCGTCCTCGGCCGGCACATGGTCGCGGAAAATCGGGCTGCCCCAGGTGGTGCGCAAGCCCTTGGTCGCGTTCAGGTCTTTGATGCCCACGGGCAGGCCATGCAGCGGGCTCAGCGCCTTGCCCTGCATCACCGCCGCCTCGGCCGCCTTGGCCTGGGTGCGGGCAGAGGCGAAATCGCGCGCCACCATGGCGTTCACCGCCGGGTCCACCGCCTCGATCCGCGCGATGCAGCTTTCCAGCAACTCCACCGGCGAGAGCTGCTTGCGGCCGATCCGCGTCCGCGCCTCAACCGCCGTCAGATCACATGCCTCGGTCATGCCGCCGCACTCCCCCGCGCCGCCATTCGCGCATGATGCGCGACGATATTGGTCAATGCCGGGTCGAGCGGCTGGCCCACCCCGGCGCCGAAATCCAGGAAGCAGAACAGCAGGATATCGGCCATCGTGAGGCGACTGCCGCAGACGAACTCGCGACCCTCGATCAGCCCGTTCAGCCAGGCCAGCTTCTCCTGCGCGGTGGCCTTCAGGTCATCGGCGGCCTGCGGGATCACGTGCACCCGGCCGGTGAACAGCTTCAGCCCCTGCGAGAAGCGGAACCCGTTGCCCATTGGCTCGACGATGTTGAGGTCGATCCGCCGCGTCCACATCCGCGTCTCCGCCCGCTCCCGCGCGTTGCTGCCGATCAGCGCCGGCTCGGGCTTGAACTCCTCCAGATACTCGCAGATCGCGGTGATTTCGCTCAGCACGAAGCCGTCAGGGAACTCCAGCGCCGGCATCTGCCCGGCCGGGTTCTTGGCCAGATACGGCGGCCGCCGGTTCTCGCCGCCACGCAGGTCGATCGTGGTCTTGTCCAGCGTGATGCCCTTCTCGGCCGCGAACATCCGCACCATGCGCGGGTTTGGGCCGACCGAGTCATAGAACAGCATGAGTTTTCTCCCCAAGAAGCAAGCCAGCACTTCTTTTTGTGAACAAAAAGAAGCAAAAAAACTTTTCGTTCGTTTTGGAGACTCCGCACTCTCGCGGCACCGCCGTTCCAAGGCGAACGAAAGTTTTTTCGCTTCTTTTTTTCAAAAATGAAGTCTTCCCTTAATACCCCAACGCCATCCCATCCTTGCGCGGCTCCGAGCCCCCGCACAGCACGCCACGCTTGCGGTCGATCCAGATCGCCTGGGCGCCGCCGTGCGGGCGGGGCGCCTCGGCCACCTCGTGGCCCATGCGGTTCAACTGGTCCACCACTGCCATCGGGATGCCGCGCTCGGCCTCGATCTTGCCGCGGTAGGCGAAGATGCGGGCGCAGTCGATCGCTTCCTGGATGTCCATGCCGTAGTCCAGCATGTTGGTCAGCACCCAGCTATGCCCGACCGGCTGGTAATGCCCGCCCATCACCCCGAACGGCATCACCGCGTCGCCCTCGGCGTCGGTCAGCATCGCCGGGATGATGGTGTGCATCGGCCGCTTGTTCGGCGCGATGCAGTTCGGGTGCCCGCGCTCGACCCGGAAGCCGAAGCCGCGGTTCTGCAGCATCACACCGCTGTCATGCGCCAGGATGCCGGAGCCGTGGCCCTCGAACAGCGAGTTGATGAAGCTGCAGGCGTTGCCGTCCTTGTCGACCACGCACAGATAGATGGTGTCGCGATGCACCGGCAGCGCCGCCTCGCCGGCCGCCGGCAGTTCCTTCATCGCCACATCGTCGCGGATGCTGCGGCGCAAGCTGGCCAGATAGGCCGGGTCGAGCAGCTTGCCAACCGGCACCTCCACCTGGCCGGGGTCGGCCACGAAGGCGTCGCGATCGCGATACACCAGCCTGGCCGCCTCCATGTGGCGATGGATGCGCTTGATCCCGAGCGCGCCGTCCGGCGCCGGGCCGTAGCCCTCCAGGATGCCCAGCAGCATCAGCGCCAGGATGCCCTGGCCATTCGGCGGGCATTCCGACACCCGATAGCCCTTGTAGCCGATGCTGATCGGCTCGACGAACTCGGCGGCATGCCGGCCATTGGCGAAATCCTCCTCGGTGTGCAGCCCGCCACGGGCGCGCAGGGTCGCCACCATGTCGGCGGCGATCGGCCCTTCGTAGAACGCCCGCGCGCCGTGCTTGCCGATCGCTCGCATCGTCGCCGCCAGCTGCGGCTGGTAGAACATGTCGCCGACTTTCGGCGCCCCGCCATTCGGCAGATACGGCGTCGAGCCGCCCTTCTGCAGCTTGGCCACCGCGCCCAGCCAGTCGCTGGCCACCTTGGGGTGGATCGGATGGCCGCCCTCGGCATAGCCGATCGCCGGGCGCAGCAATTCATCCAGCCCCTTGCTGCCATAGGCCGCCAGCAGCTTCTCCCAGGCCGAGATCGCCCCCGGCACCGTCACCGAATGCGCCGAGGTGTTTTCCAGCGCGTTGATCTGATGCTGCTCGAACCAGTCGATATTGGCCGCCGCCGGCGCCCGGCCGGAGCCGTTCAGCGCGATTACCTTCTTCTGCCCGGCCGGCGCATACAGGCAGAAGCAGTCGCCGCCGATGCCGGTGGAGCCGGGCTCGACGACGCACAGCACCGCGACGGCGGCGATCGCGGCATCCATCGCGTTGCCGCCGGCGCGCAGCACGTCGAGTGCCGCAAGCGTCGCCGCCGGCATCGAGGTCGCCGCCATGCCATTGGTGGAGTAGACCGGGCTGCGCCCCGGAAACTGGAAATCGCGCATGGGGCATCCCCTGTGATGTGCTCGAAACGGAGGCCGTGACGCTCGCACGCGCGTTCCCCATTGGCAACCGCCCCACCCAGGGCGATAAGCTGCCGCCAACCGCAGCAGCAGGAATCGCCCCCGTGGCCACCATCGAGGATTTCGACAAACTGGACATCCGCGTCGGCACCGTGGTTGACGCCCAGCCGTTCCCCGAAGCGCGCAAGCCGGCCTTCAAGCTGTCGATCGACCTGGGCGCCGAGCTCGGCATCAAACGCTCCTCTGCCCAGATCACCACGCATTACAAGCTGGACCAGTTGATCGGCCGGCAGGTGCTGTGCGTGGTCAACTTCCCGCCCCGCCGCATCGGCCCGTTCGACAGCGAGGTGCTGACCCTCGGCGTGCCGGACGACGACGGCGCGGTGATCCTGCTGCGGCCGGACTTCAAGGTCGCCAATGGCGGCCGGATGTTCTGATGGAGACGATGTTCTGATGGCCTCGCACTACTACACCGTCACCTGGGACCAGCTGCACCGCGACGCTCGCGCGCTGGCCTGGCGGCTGATCGACCGGGGGCCATCCGGACGGCCGTTCCGCGGCATCGTGGCGATCACCCGCGGCGGCCTGATCCCGGCGGCGATCATCGCCCGCGAGCTGGAAATCCGGCTGATCGACAGCGTCTGCGTCGTCACCTACGACGAGGAGCAGCGCGGCACCGCCCGCATCACCAAGCCGCCCAGCGTCACCAGCGACGGCGAGGGCTTCCTGATCATCGACGATCTGGTGGATACCGGCAGCACCGCCAAGGCGGTCCGCAAGCTGCTGCCGAAGGCGCATTTCGCCACCGTCTATGCCAAGCCGGCCGGCCGGCCGCTGGTCGACAGCTTCGTGACCGAGGTGAGCCAGGACACCTGGATCCTGTTCCCCTGGGATACCGAGTTGCAGATGTCCATCCCGCTGGCCAAGCGGGAGAAGCCGGCGGCATAGCAAGGGCGGGGCGAAGCTGGCCTATCGGGCGATGGCGGGCTACAAGCCGGCCGATGTCCAAACCTCCCGCCAAGAAAAAGGGCTCCGGCGGCACCCGCTCGCTGTCGGTGAGCCTGCGCACCGCGCGCGGCCGCACCGTCGCCTCGCAGCAATGGCTGTCGCGGCAGTTGAACGACCCCTACGTGGCGGCGGCCCGCGCCCAGGGCTGGCGATCGCGCGCCGCGTTCAAGCTGATCGAGCTCGACGAGCGATTCCACCTGCTCAAGCCCGGCCAACGCATCCTCGACCTGGGCGCGGCCCCTGGCGGCTGGACCCAGGTGGTGGTGCAGCGCGGCGCCGGCCAGGTGGTGGCGCTCGACCTGCTCCCCATGGACCCGGTGCCGGGCGCCACGGTGTTGCAGGGCGACTTCAGCGACGACGACATGCCGGCGCGGCTGCTGGCGCTGCTCGGCGGCAAGGTCGATCTGGTGCTGTCCGACATGGCGCCGAACACCACCGGCCATGCCGCCACCGACCATCTGCGGATCATCGCGCTGGCCGAACTGGCGCTGGATTTCGCCGTCAAGGTGCTGGCGCCGGGCGGCGGGTTCGTCGCCAAGGTCTTCCAGGGCGGCACCGAGCGGGAGATGCTGACGCCGATGAAGCGGCTGTTCAGCCGCGTGCGCCACGCCAAGCCGCCGGCCAGCCGCAAGGAGAGCAGCGAGCAATATGTGGTGGCAACCGGCTTCCACGGGCCGCAATAACCGGCGGCCGCTGCCGCCCGCTGGAACATGGCAGCCATATTGCCACCGAAGTTTGCTTGCGTCGGTGCCGGCTCCGGACTAATTGGAGCCGCCAAGGTAGCGGAAAGGTCCGGCCATGGCACCCCAGGATACATCTCCCCTCTCAGGCAGCATTGCCCAGCCCGGCGGCCACCAGCCACGGGCCGACGTGATGCTGCGCATTTCCGAGGCATTGGCGTTCGACGACGTGCTGGTGGTGCCGGCCTACTCGCAGATCCTGCCGAGCATGGCCAACACCCAGACCAGGCTGACGCGCACCATCAGCCTGAATATCCCGCTGATTTCCTCGGCGATGGACACCGTGACGGAGAGTGCCATGGCGATCGCCATGGCCCAGCATGGCGGCATTGGGGTGATCCACAAGAACCTCGATATCGACGAACAGGCCGCCCAGGTTCGCCGGGTGAAAAAGTACGAATCGGGCATGGTGGTCAATCCGCTGACCATCCACCCCGACCAGACGCTGGCCGATGCGCTGGCGCTGATGAGCACCTTCCATATCAGCGGCATCCCGGTGGTGGAGCGCGATACCGGCCGGCTGGTCGGCATCCTGACCAACCGCGACGTTCGCTTCGCCACCGACCCGGCGGTGAAGGTGTATGAGTTGATGACGCGGGAGAACCTGATCACCGTCACCAACGGCTCCACCCCGGAGGAAGCCCGCCGGCTGCTGCACCGCCACCGCATCGAGAAGCTGCTGGTGGTGGACGACGCCTATCGCTGCGTCGGGCTGATCACCGTGAAGGACATGGACAAGGCGCAGGCGCATCCGCTGTCCAACAAGGACGATCTCGGCCGGCTGCGGGTGGCCGCCGCCACCGGGGTCGGCGAGGACGGCTACCGGCGCACCCAGGCGCTGATCGCCGCCGGGGTGGACGTGGTGGTGGTGGATACCGCGCATGGCCATTCGGAGAGCGTGCTGGCCGCGGTGGGGCGCATCAAGCAGTTGTCCAACGCGGTGCAGGTGATCGCCGGCAACGTGGCGACGCCGGAGGGCGCCGAGGCGCTGATCGCCGCCGGCGCCGACGCGGTCAAGATCGGCATCGGCCCCGGCAGCATCTGCACCACCCGGGTGGTGGCCGGCGTCGGCGTGCCGCAATTCTCCGCGGTACTGGAGACCGCCGCCGCCTGCCGGGCGCAGAACGTGCCGGCGATCGCCGATGGCGGCATTCGCACCTCCGGCGAT
>DATJEA010000289.1:0-8242 GCA_035497095.1 Acetobacteraceae bacterium
CACGGCGCCCATTGGGTCCACAGTGCCTCGGCCGGGTTGCTGGTCGGCGTGTCGGCCAGCGGCGGGGCCATCGGCACGCTGGGGCACAGCACCAGGTCGTAGCGCTGGTGGAAGCGGGCCATGGCGTGGGCGGTGACGAGGCGGCTGGCGCATGCGGTCATTCGAATCCTGGGGCATGAAACTCTGCACAAATTGCCGCTGAAACGGTGCGGCCATATAGCGAAATGCCGTCCAGCGCCCGCATAGCGCCCCGATGGCGGGCGGCGCGGCCGGATGGGCATTGAGATCGCGGCCATCCCACGCGTGGCCATGCGCCGGGGTATGTGACAGTTCGGCGGCATCCCGCGGTTTCGCCGGTTGCGTTGCGATGCCCGCCTGTGTTGACTGAAACAATGGCACGGAGCGCCGCACGGTGAAAGTGATTGGGCGGTGAAAGTGATCGGGCTGACCGGGGGGATCGGGATGGGCAAATCCACCGCTTCCGCCGCGTTCCGCCGCGCCCATATTCCGGTCTTCGATGCCGATGCCGAGGTGCATCGGCTGCAAAGGCCGGGCGGGCCGGCGCTGGCGGCGATCGGCGCGGCGTTTCCCGGCACGGTGGCGGGGGGCGTGTTGAACCGGGCCGCGTTACGCGCGGCGGTGATCGGCCAGAAGGTGGCGTTGCGGCGGCTGGAGCAGATTCTGCATCCGCTGGTGCAACACGCGGAGCGGCGCTTTGTCGCCCGCGCCCGCCGCGCCCGGGCGCGCGCCGCGGTGCTGGACATTCCGCTGCTGCTGGAGACCGGCGGCGAGCGGCGGGTCGATATGGTGGTGGTGGTCAGCGCGCCGCGCGCCGTGCAACTCGTCCGGGTGCGGCGGCGCGGGCGGATGGACGAGGCGCAGATTGCCGCGGTGATCGCGCACCAGATGCCGGACCGCGAGAAGCGCCGCCGCGCCGACGTGGTGATCCAGACCGGATTGTCCCGCTTTCACGCCCTGCGCCGGCTGCGCCGGCTGATTCTGGAGTTGTACCGATGAGCCGTTCCGTGCTGTTCGACACCGAGACCACCGGGCTGGACCCGCTCACCGGCGACCGGGTGCTGGAATTCGCCGCCATCGAGCTGGAGAACGACCTGCCGACCGAGCGCCACTTCCATCGCCTGATCCATCCGCAGCGCGACATCCCCGACGAGGTGATCCGCATCCACGGCATCACCAACGACACCGTGCGCGACGCGCCGCGGTTCGAGGAGGTGGCCGACGAGATCCTGGCCTTCCTCGGCGACGGGCCGCTGATCGCGCATAATGCGCCGTTCGATTTCGGCTTCATGAACGCCGAGTTCGCCCGGATCAGGCGGCCCTCGCTGGACCGGGCGCGGATGGTGGATACGCTGGTGCTGGCCAAGGCGCGGTTTCCCGGCATGCCGAACAGCCTGGACGCGCTGTGCCGGCGGTTCGGCATCGATCTGTCGGAGCGCACCAGCCATAACGCGCTGCTGGACTGCCGGCTGCTGGCCGAGGTGTATGTGGAACTGACCGGCGGCCGGCAGCGCGGGCTGGGGCTGGCCGATGACGAGCAGGGCGCCATGCCGGTGGCGAGCTACGCCTCTGCCGGGCCGCGCACGCCGCGGCTGATCGTGCCGAGCGAGGCCGAACTGGCCGCCCATGACGCCTTTGTGACCCGGCTGAAGGAGCCGCTCTGGCGTGGCTGATACCAGTCAGCCGAAAGGCCGACCCTTCCGGTCTTTCGCCTGACTGGTATCGCGCGCCGGGTTGGCCGGCGGCGGCGCGCCAAACAATGACGTAATCGCGGTCGCTTCCTCGCCGCCGCCATGCTTACATCCGGGCTGGTTCTGACGGAGGCCGCTATGCGCCATTGGATTCGCTTCGCGCTGCTCGCGCTGCTGCTGCTGACCCCAAGGCTGGCGGCGGCCGATGACGTCGCCGACGCGATCGCCGAGGCCGGGCGGGCCTACAAGGCCGGCGATCTTGCCGGCACGCGGGCGGCGCTCGGCGAGGCCAGCCAGTTCCTCGCCCAGCGCGCCGCCGCCGGGCTGGGGGCGGCGCTGCCGTCAGCCTTGCCTGGCTGGACGGCGGAGGATGTCGAGACCAACACCTCGGGCCTGGCGATGATCGGCGGCGGCAGCCAGGCGACCCGCGAGTACAAGAACGCCGAGGGCCAGCACGTGCAGATCCAGGTCACCGCCGATTCCCCGCTGGTGGCGCCGCTGGCGATGGCGATGAGCAATCCGGCGATGGCCGGCGCCATGGGCAAGCTGCTGCGGTTCGGCAGCCAGCGTGCGATCCAGACCAACGACAACGAAATCCAGCTGCTGGTCGGCAATCGCATCCTGATCTCGGTGACCGGCGATGCGCCGATCGAGGCCAAGCTGGCCTATGCCAAGGCGATCGACGTCGGCAAGCTGAGCGCGCAGTAGGAGTTCAGTTTGCCATCCAGCCGCGCACCGCGTCGCGCACGAAGGCGAATTCGGCGGGCAGCAAGGCGGGATTGGGGTTGCCGGCGCGGTGGCCCCAGATGCTCGGGATCGGGCGCAGCTCGGCGTGCTTCAGGTGCGGCAGTTCGGCGGCGTTGTCGGCGACGCGGAAATACAGGTCGGTCTCGCTCGGCAGCAGCAGCATCCTGGCCTGGATCGCGCCCAGCGCCTTGGCTAGATCGTTGTCGTAGAGCGGGTTGGCGCTGATGTCGCCGTGCAGCCAGGTGATGATCTGGGCGTAGAGATTGGCGGCGCGGCGGCCGTCATACGGCGCCTCCCACTCGGTGCGCAGATAGGTCTCCAGATCCGGCGCGCCGAGCACCGATTGGTACAGGCCAGCGCGGTAGAAATCCTGGCTGAGCGCCCAGCCGGCATAGATATGCCCGAAGGCGCGCAGGCTGGCGCGCGGTTCGGCGCTGAAGCGGCCGCCGCCAAGATGCTCGGGGGCGGCCTCCAGCGTGCGCAGCAGCCCGGACAGGAACACCCGGTTATGCACCGCGGTGCGGGCGCTGCCGCACAGCACGAAGGCGCGCTGCACCATCTCCGGGCACAGCGCGGCCCAGTGATAGGCCTGCTGCGCGCCCATCGAGAAGCCGTAGACCGCGGCCAGCCGGGTGATGCCCCAGAGCTCCGCCAGCATGCGGCGCTGCGACTGGATGAGGTCCCAGCCCGACACCACAGCCGGATAATCCGGCGTCTCGGCGGCGCCGGAGGACAGGCCGTTGGAGAACATATTGGGGATGACGATGAACCAGCGCGTCGGGTCCAGGATGCCATCCGGCCCGATCAGGAACTCCATCCCTGGATGCTGCGCGGTGTACGAGCACGGGTAGAGGATGACGTTGTCGCGTGCCGCATTCAGCGTGCCATGGCTGCGCCAGACGATGCGGGCGTCGCGGATGACGCCGCCATGCTGCACCGGCAGGTCGCCGAGGCGGTAGGTGCCGCTCTGGGTGGGCCAATTCATCTGGGATGCTCCCGTCTTGGATGCTCCAGAGGGAGCGGCGTCAGCTTTCGGATTTGGCGCGGCTGGCGGCGAGTTGCTGGCGCAGGGCTTCGACCTCGGCGCGTAGCGCGTCGATCTCCGGCTGAGTCGCAGGGCGGGATTCGGGCTTCGGCTCCTGCGGCAGGAACGGGGTGAACAGGCTCATCGCCCGCTCCACCATGGCGCGGTTCTGCCGGCCGACCTCCTCCAGGCCGGGCGGGAAGAACGGGCCCATGCTGCTCTGCACCGCCTTGCTGACCTGTTCCTGCTGGGCGGCGAACGCGCCCATCGCCTGTTCCAGGTATTTCGGCACCGCCGCCTGCATCGAGTCGCCGTAAAACCCGATCAACTGGCGCAGAAAGCCGGTCGGCAGCATCGCGCGGCCCTTGCTCTCCTCCTCGACGATGATCTGGGTCAGCACCGAGCGGGTGATATCCTCGCCGGACTTGGCGTCGTAGACCACGAAATCACGGCCGTTGCGCACCATTTCAGCCAGCGTGTCCAGCGTGATATAGCTGGAGCTTTCCGTGTTATAGAGGCGCCGGTTGGCGTATTTTTTCACCACTACGGGTGGTTTTTCGCCCTGTGGGGCGGCGGCGTCGGCTGGGTCGGTCTGCGACATATGATCCCCTCGCGGGCATTAGGCGGCTAGAGTAGCATGATGCGCCGCAGCAAAGGAATACAGTCCGGTGGCCGGGGCGCGCATTAATGGCGGAATCGTGGAGCAGGGGTGGTCTGCCGAGGGATGGATGAGGCATGAGCGGCGACCAACCACCCGAGGGCGAAATCGGCTCATCGGGGCTGCAAGCACTGGCCCGGGATTGGATCACTCTGGTGCAGAGCGAACTGGCGGCGCTGGCGACCGACCGCGAGGCGCAGGAAAGCTGGCAGGCGCTGCTGGCGCTGTGGGCCGGCGCGGCGGCGGCGATGACGCGGGCGGTGCCGCCGGTTGTTCGGGCCGATGAGCGGCGGAAGGACGCAGCCAGGGCCGCTGAACCGGCGCGGGCCGCGGCCGCTGCTGCTGCACCTGACGCTCGCGATGCTGAAATCCGCCGCCTCGCTGAGCGGGTTGCCGAACTCGAACGCCGACTGGGCGGGCTGGCTGCGGAGCAAGGCCGGCCTGCCCGGCCTCGACGACGCAAGCCTGGCGCAGGCGGTGCTGCGGGAGACCAGCGCACAGGATAGGGCGCTGATCGCCGGCATCGCCGCCTATCGCCGGCACCCTTGGACGCGCGACCTGGCCGACCCGCCGACGCTCTGGGCCGAGGGCGAGAGTCGGCTGCTGGATTATGGCGGGGCAGGGCGGCCGGTGCTGTTCGTGCCCAGCCTGGTGAACCGCGCGCATGTGCTGGACCTCGCCGCCGGCCGCTCGATGCTGCGCTTCCTGGCCGCCCGCGGGGTGCGGCCGCTGCTGCTGGACTGGGGCTGGCCGGGCGCGGTGGAGCGGCGCTTCAGCATGACCGACTATGTCGCCGGGCGGCTGGAGCGGGCGCTGGCGGCGGTGGGCGAGCCGGCGGTGCTGGCCGGCTACTGCATGGGCGGGCTGCTGGCGGTGGCGGCGGCGCAGCGGCGGCCGGAGCGGCTGGCCGGGCTCGCGCTCTTGGCGACGCCGTGGGACTTCCATGCCGGCGACGCCGAGGCGGCGCAGCGCGTGGCCGGCATGCTGCCGCTGCTGGAACCGGCGATGGCGCTATCCGACACGGTGCCGATCGATGCGTTGCAGGTGCTGTTCGCGATGCTCGACCCGTGGGTGATCGCCGAGAAATATCGCGGCTTCGCGCGGCTGGACCCCAACAGCGAGCGGGCGCGGATGTTCGTCGCGCTGGAGGACTGGCTGAATGACGGCGTGCCGCTGGCCGCCTCGGTGGCGCGCGGTTGCCTCGCCGACTGGTATGGCGCCAACACGCCGATGCGCGGGGAATGGCGGATTGCCGGCGAGGTGGTGGAACCGGCGGCGTTGCGGCTGCCGTGTTTTGTGGCGGTGCCGGGGCGGGACCGCATCGTGCCGCCCGAAAGCGCCACGCCGCTGGCGGCGATCATCCCAGGCGCGCTGCTGCATCAGCCGCGCGCCGGGCATGTCGGCATGGTGGCCGGCGCCACCGCCGAGCGCGAGCTTTGGCGCCCGCTGCTCGGCTGGATCGACGGGTTGGGGTAGCGCCGGGCTGGGGTAGCGCCAGGCGCTATTTCTTCTTTTCGCGGTAGCTGCGGTGGCAGGCGCCGCAGACCTGGCCGGTGGCGGTGAATGCCGCCTTGGCCGCCCCGGCGTCGTTGGCGGCGAGCGCCACGGCCAGTTTGTCGGCGGCGGCGCTGAGGTCGCCGGCATGCTTGTCGAAATCGGCCTTGTGGGTCCAGACCGCCGGCAGCGCCTCGGTCTTGCCGGTATCGCTGCCCGGCGGGAACATGCTCGGGATCTTATGACCCCAGGCGGCGATTTCCTGCGCGTTGGCGGTGAGCGGGGCGAGATCGGCGCCGGCATCCAGCGCGGTCTTGATCGCCTTGGCGTTTTTGGCGGTGGCCTTCATGCCGTCCTCGCGGGCGGCGACGATGTCAGTGCCCTGGGCGTGAACGAGTCCGGCGGTGCCGGCAAAGCCGCCGGCCAGCAACGCGATCGCGACGATATGACGAAATGTCACGTATGGTCCCCCTGTGTCAGACAGCGCAGCAGATCGGGTTGATGGGAGGGGAGTCAACCATGCTTCGGCGGCACGCATCGGGAAATGCGGCATAATTGGTCGGAGTGAGAGGATTCGAACCTCCGGCCCCTGCGTCCCGAACACAGTGCTCTACCAGGCTGAGCTACACTCCGGCCGAGGCGCGCGTATAGCGGGCGCGCGGGCGCGGGGCAAGCGGTCGATCGCCGATTTCCGCCCAGGCATGGCGACGCGGCATTGCCGGCATGCGCCCAGCCATGATCCCAGCCATGATCACAGTCGGGCGGAGGTACCGTCCGGGGTGCGCGACAGCGTGGCGAGGCGGGCGAGCAGGGCGGCGACGCCGTCCACCACCTCGTACAGCGCGCGGGTTTCCGGGCGGGCGAAGCCGTCATCGATGGTCGCCTCCATCGCGGCGACCAGCGGCCGCGTGGAGCCGGCGATATCGCACAGCAGCACCGGCTTGTGGTGCAGGCCGAGCTGGCGCCAGGTGATGATCTCGAAGGTCTCGTCCAGCGTGCCGAGGCCGCCGGGCAGGACGATGAAGGCGTCCGCCAGCTCGAACATCCGCCGCTTGCGGGTGTGCATGCTGTCGGTGACGATCATCTCCGACGCGCCGGGATGCGCCATCTCGCGCTGGGTGAGGAAGTCCGGAATGACGCCGGTCACCGTGCCACCACCGGCCAGCACGGCGTCCGCGACGGCGCCCATCATGCCGATCTGCCCGCCGCCGAAGATCAGCCTGATGCCGGCCGCGGCCAGGCCGGCGCCGAGCGCCTGGGCGGCTTCGAGATAGGCCGGCAGCCGGCCGGGCTGGGAGCCGCAGAAAACCACGACGGCGCGAATCTGAGACATATCATCCTGACAAGGCCAGGCGACGACGCCGGACCGGAGATTGGAGTTGCGGGGATGGAGGTTACAGGCGGGGACGGATGCGGACGTAGAAATAGATCGCCCCGAGCGCGATCACCACCGCCAGCGCCACACTGATGCCGAGCAGCGTCCAGTATTTCCACCCGGTGAGGCTGAACTCACGGCGGGCGAGCACCTCGCGCTGCTCGGCGCGGCGTACCACGGCCTCGGCCCGGTCGGCGAGATTGCGGGGTTTGCGAGCCATCGCGCCGACGCTCAGCCTGCCATGCGGCGCATGGCGGCGGCGCAGTGGCGTGGGCGCGATGAATTTCGCACCGATGGCGGGTTATCGATCAGCATGGCTGCCGATAACACAGCTTCCGGCGCCATGATACAAGCCCGTCGGCGCTGAAACTCAGGGCCTCGGGTCGAGCCGCAATCCGCTCGTGGCATCGAACACATGCAGGCTGGCCGGCGGGATGCCGATCGGGATGCTGTCGCCGGGGGGCGCCGCGCCGGCGACCTTGACCGAGAACATCTCGCCATCCGGCAGGCGGCCGATCAGCACGGTTTCCGAGCCCAGCGGCTCCACCAGGTCGATGGCCAGGCTGAGGCCGTTCGGCCCGGCGCCCGGCGGCTCCAGCGTGACATGCTCGGGGCGGATGCCGATGGTGAGCTTGCGGCCATCGGCGCCCGGCCGCGCGCCGTCGGCAAAGACCAGCGTCGGGCCGCAGTCGAGCCGGGCCGCGCTGCCGCCGGCGGTGAGCGTGGCCGGCAGCAGGTTCATCGCCGGCGCGCCGATGAAGCCGGCGACATAGACGTTGGCCGGGCGCTCGAACACCTCCATCGGGGTGGCAAGCTGCACCTGCACGCCGTCATGCAGTACCAGCAGCCGGTCGCCCAAGGTCATCGCCTCCACCTGGTCATGCGTCACATACAGCGCGGTGACCGCCATGCGGCGCTGCAGCCGCTTGATCTCGGCGCGCATGGTGACGCGCAGTTTGGCGTCAAGGTTGGACAGCGGCTCGTCGAACAGAAACAGCTTGGGATGGCGCACGATGGCGCGGCCCATCGCCACGCGCTGGCGCTGGCCGCCGGAAAGCTGGCGCGGAAAGCGCTGCAGCAGTTGCTCGAGGCCCAGGATCTTGGCCGCCCGCCCGACCTCGCGCTCCATGATCTCCTTGGGCGCATTGGCGAGCTTGAGCGAGAAAGCCATGTTGTCGAACACGGTCATATGCGGATAGAGCGCGTAGTTCTGGAAAACCATGGCGATGTCGCGA
>DATJEA010000290.1:0-6438 GCA_035497095.1 Acetobacteraceae bacterium
GACATTGCCTTCGCTGATCAGTTCGCCCAGCGGCAGGCCGTAGCCATGTAGCCCATGGCGATCTTGGCGACCAGACGCAGATGCGAGGTGACCAGCTTATGCGCGGCCTCCATGTCGTCGGTGTCGCGGAAGCGCTTGGAAAGGCTCAACTCCTCTTCGGCGGTGAGCATCGGGAACTTGCGGATATCCTGGAGATACCGGGTGAGATTGCCCTCGGGGGCGACGTTTACGACTGCAGCAACCATGTCAGGCTCCTTTCGCCTGGGCGGCCGGTCCATTGCCCAGCGTGGCACAACAGAGCAGCGCGAGGATGGACCCAGTACCAATGCGTTGGATGGGTCTCGGGTTGCGCCGGGCGATCAGTTTGTCCCGCAGGCCGTCCCGTGGCAGGCCACGGCCGAACGGCTGATCGACAAGCGCGGAGAACAGAATCGGCGGTAAAGCCGGGGTGTCGTTCACAAGGTCTTTCATACCGGACAAGATTGGTCCAGTCAATATTCCAGACCCGTGACGTCGGGATTAACTCCCCGAAAGATTCAACCGCTCGAGCAACGTTCGCATATCTTCCGGCGGCGCGGTGGTGAAACTCAGCGCCTCGCCGGTGCGCGGATGCGCGAAGCCGAGCCGCGCCGCATGCAGCGCCTGGCGCGGAAAATCCAGCAATTCCGCCCGCTCCGCCGCCGCCAGCCCGCGCGCCGCCGCCGGAATCCGCCGCAGATACACCGGATCGCCGACGATCGGATGCCCCAGATGCGCCAGATGCACGCGGATCTGGTGCGTCCGCCCGGTGCCCAGCCGACATTCCAGCAGCGAGGCCGCCGCAGCATGGCTGCCCAACACGCGATAGCGGGTCAGCGCCGACTTGCCGCCCACCGCCCGCACCGCCATCCGCTTGCGGTCGCGCGGATCGCGCCCGATCGCCGCCTCGATCTCGCCGCTGGCCGGATTCGGCAGCCCCCAGCACAGCGCCAGGTAGAACCGGTCGAGGTCACGCGCCGCGAACGCCCGGGTCAGCACCGCGCTCGCATGATCGTTCTTGGCCACCACCATCACGCCGGAAGTGTCCTTGTCCAGCCGATGCACGATCCCCGGCCGCCGCTCCGCCCCCACCCCGGTCAGGCTGGCGCCGCAATGCGCCAGCAGCGCGTTCACCAGCGTGCCATCCGGGTTGCCCGGCGCCGGATGCACCACCAGCCCGGCCGGCTTGTCCAGTACGATGATATCGGCGTCCTCGAACAGCACCGGGAACGGGATGTCCTGCGGCTGCGGCGTGGCGGCCAACGGCGGCGGCGGCGCCAGCGTATACACCGCCCCGGCCCGCACCGCCTCGGCCGGCTGCGCCAGCCGCACCCCGTCGCGCCGCGCCATGCCAGCCTCGATCAGCGCCTTGATCCGGCTGCGCGACAGCGTCGGGACATGCAATGCCAGGAACCGGTCGACCCGTTCGCCGGCATCGGCCTCGCGCGCCACCACCGGGGCGATGGCATCATCGGGCGGCGTGCTTGCATCGGGGTGGGATTTAGCGGACATGGCGTGGCTTAGACCATGCGCGGCCAGGATGGAATCGCCGCATACCTGCTCCATGCGCCGAGGGCAGCGATGCGGCGCGAAGGAGAGACGGCGATGCAGGCCCTGAAATTTCTCGTCGTGGCGATGGGCGTGCTGATCGTCGTCGGCACCGGCGCCATCGTGGTGGTCATCGCCAAACGCATGTCCGCCCCCGCCGGCCCGGCGATCACCGCCACGCTGCACCAGCCCGCCGGAACCCGCATCGTCGCCATCGCCGCGGCGCCGGACCGCAACGTGCTGCATCTGCAAGGCGGCGGCCCGGACCGGCTGGTCTCGGTGGACCCGCGCACCGGCAAGGTCCTCGGCACCCTGAGCCTGCAACCATAGAACGCAAGAAACCGCCACAACACGGCTTGATGTCGGCGCCGGTTCAGCCTAGAACCCGCGCCGAGCAGATGTCCCGTTCGTCTAGAGGCCTAGGACACCGCCCTCTCACGGCGGCAACACCGGTTCGAATCCGGTACGGGATACCAGCCTCCCCCGATGCTGCCGCCTGTCGCGCTGTGCGTCAGTTAACGCCCTCGGGATGACGCTTATCTATGCTGTCAAAAGGTGTTGACCCGCGTTCCCGGGGTTGATAGCCGCCGCCCCGGTTGCCAGCGCCAGGCCGGACGGTGGCACGCGGGGCAACATGCTGCGGCGGAGTTGGCCGCGCATTGCCAGACCAGCCGGGGCGGCCACGGTCGTTCCCGCGGCGGTCATCGTGCCGATAATCGCGTCCGCCGCGGTAATAGGTCGGCCCACCCCCGTAATAGACGGGCCCCCCGACATAACCAGGCGAATACCCCGGCCCGGACGCATAGCCGCCGTACCCCGGTTCAGCCACGCAGCCGGCCGCCAGCACGAGCACTCCGGCCAGCACCGCCCCGGTCCGCAGCGCGGCAAACCAGCCGCCTCGCGTCGGCACTGCATTGAATTCGGTCATCTTGCGTCCTTTTGCCATCATGTTCGCCATCACTGCCGCCGCTCGCGCCGCTGTTGCCCGTGATTGCCGCCGGCATTGCCGGGGTTCGGCCGCAGCCCGGCCCCGGGGAAACCGCTGGCGCCTGGGCTCGGCCGCGGCCCGGCCACAGGGGAACCCCGACCGCCCGGGTCCGGCCGCAGCCCGGCCCCAGGGAAACCCCCACCACCCGGACGATTATTCCCCGGATTATAGTTTCCCGGATGCGAACCCCCGCCCCGGCGGCCCTCCTGGCCGTTCCACCGGCCGCCGCGATAATCCCGCCCGCGATAATCCCGCCCGCGGTAACCATCATCGTAGTAGCCGCCGCCGCCATACAGCACCACGCCGCCACCGTAGCCATAGGTCGGCGCATATACCGGGTCGGCCACGTAGCCCGGCCCCGCGACGTAGCCGCCATAGCCGGGTTCCACCGGCACGCAGCCGGCGACCAGTACCACCATTCCGGCCATCACTGCCGCCGTCCGCACCATGGCGGATAGTCTGCACGTCGATCGGGCCGGCAATCCGTTACATACAGACATATTTCGGCCTCCAGGCCATGTATAGTGCCGCATCAACCAACCCACATGGTATGCTCTACCGCAGGTATCAACCGCATCATTACTGCACCACAGCCGCGCTTCGCAGTCGGGAAAACCGCCGGAATTCCGCCTTATGCTTATGCCACCGGTGCAGACACCGCGAAGCCGTCAGCCGATCAACTTTCCTCGCCTAACGCCTTCTTGCGCAATTCCTTCAGCCGCTCCGCCCCACCAGGCGCCTGCGGGCTGAATTCCAGCAGCTTCTGCCACGCCGCCAGCGCACCCTTCCAGTCGTCGCGCGCCTCGGCAATCCGGCTCAGCGTCGCAAACGCGCTGAAATGCCTCGGGTCCTGCGTCAGCGCCTCGCGCAGATCGGCCACCGCGCCGGAATAATCCCCGGTCTCGAACCGCGCCGTCGCCCGCTGCACATACGCCTCGGCCATCTTCGGCGACAGCACCACCACCGCGTCGAAATCGGCCAGCGCCTCACCGGCCGCATTGGCGCGCAGATTGCGCAACCCGCGCGCCATCAACAACCCGGCCGCCGGCCCGCCCTGCCCCATCCACAGCTGCTCGATCCTGGCCTCCAGCGGCGCCGCGGCGGCCGGGTTCGGGGCGGCTTTCAGGGCGTCCAGCAAGCTGTCCAACTCGCTGGGGGCGGCGGCGGCGAGCGAAAGCAAGATAAAAGCAAGGATGTTCTTTTTTGAAAAAAAGAACCAAAAAACTTTCATTCCTTTTGGCCTGGGTCTTGCGGCAACTGCCTGGGTCTTGGGCCGCCGGCCATCCAGTCGAGCAACTGTATCGTGTGCACCAGCGGCAACTCATCGCCGGCAAGCTGGGTCATGCAGCCGATATTGCCGGCGGCGACCAGATCGGGCTTGGTCGCCTTCAGATGCTCCAGCTTGCGCGCGCGCAATTGCCCGGCAAGCTCCGGTTGCAGCATGTTGTAGGTGCCGGCGCTGCCACAACACAGATGCCCCTCCGCCGGTTCCACAACTGTAAAGCCGGCCTGTCGCAGCAGCGCCTTCGGCTCCTCGGTCACCCGTTGGCCATGCTGCAGGCTGCACGCCGAATGATAGGCCACCGTCAGCCCCGGCGCCGCGCGCGTCGGCCGGTAGCCGATCCGGCTCAGATACTCGGTGATGTCCATCGCCAGCGCCGACACCCGCTCCGCCTCCACCCGCATCCGGTCGGCGCGGAACATGAAGCCGTAATCCTTCACCGTGGTGCCGCAGCCCGAGGCATTGATGATCACCGCATCCAGCCCCTCGCCGTCCGCTTCGCGGGTCCAGGCGGCGATATTCGCCCTGGCGCTGGCCATCGCCTGCTCATGCCGCCCCATGTGATGCGCCAGCGCGCCGCAGCAGCCGGCGCCCCTGGCCACCACCACCTCGACGCCCATCCGGGTCAGCAGCCCGATCGTCGCCTCGTTGATCGCCGGTTCCAGCACCTGCTGCGCGCAGCCGGCCAGCAGCGCCACCCGGCCCCGCCGGATCCCCACCGCCGCATGCACCCTCGGCCGCTCGGTCGCACTCGGCGCCGCCAGCCGCTTCGGCGCCAGATCGAGCAGCGCCCTGAGCCGCCGCGCCGGCATCGAGCGCCCGAAGATCATCCCGCGCAACGGCCGCACCAGCCAGGCCCCGACCAGCGCCGCGCGCATTACCCGTGGCCTTGGCAGCACGCTGGCCAGCGTCCAGCGCAGCGCCCGCTCATGCCACGGCCGGCGATAGGTTTCCTCGATCCGCACCCGCGCATGGTCCACCAGATGCATGTAGTGCACGCCCGATGGGCAGGTGGTCATGCAGGCCAGGCAGGACAGGCAGCGGTCGATATGCTCCACCACCTCCTCGGTCGCGTCGCGGCCGGATTCCAGCATGTCCTTGATCAGGTAGATGCGCCCGCGCGGCCCATCCAACTCATCGCCCAGCAGCGCGAAGGTCGGGCAGGTCGCATTGCAGAAGCCACAATGCACGCAGGTCCGCAGAATCTGGTTGGAGACCTTGGTGTCCGGGTCGGCCAGTTGTTCGGCGGTGAAATTGGTTTGCATGGTCTACAGCCCCGCGAACATGCGGCCAGGATTGAGAATCCCCTTCGGGTCGAACGCCGCCTTCACCCGCCTGGTGATCGCCGCCAGCGCCGGCACCTCCGGCGGAATCACCGCCACGGCTGCCCGCAGCGCCTCGGGCGCGCGCAGCAGCATCCAGCTGCCGCCGGCCGCCCGCGCCGCCTCGCACACCACGGTATGCGCCGCCTCGGTGGCCGGGCCGGCGATCCATACCAGCCCGCCGCCCCAGTCGAAAAACCACGTAGCACCAAAGCCTTGCTCCACCGCACGGGCCACCGCCGGGCCAGAAGAGGGTCGCACCGAGACGCGCCACACCGCGCCCTGCTCCGGCACCAGCGGCACCGCGTCGCGCACCGACCCCCAGGCCGCCCGGCTGGCGGCGTCGTCCAGCAGTTCCGCCGCGCCGAATTCCGCCAGCTCGCCGCGCAACCTGCCGGCGCGGTAGGCGACCGAGGGCGCGAAATCCTCGATCCGCGCCAGCGTCACCGCGCCGCCCAGCCAGGCCAGCGCCGGCACCCTGGCGGCCAGCGCCGCCGGCAAATGCGCCGCCGCCGAGACAGCATAGGGCGAGCCGAGCGCCGCGGCCAGTGCCGCCACCGCAACATCGGTCTGTAAGTCTTTGAAAACCAATGTCGCCCGCCGCTCCGGCGCCGGCAGCACCTTCAGCGTGATCTCGGTCAGCACCGCCAGCGTGCCGTGGCTGCCGGCCAGCAGCTTGCACAGATCGAGGCCGGTCACGTTCTTCAGCACCCGGCCGCCGGAGTGGATGGTTTCGCCGCTGCCGTTCACGGCCCGCACGCCGAGCACATGGTCGCGCATCGCCCCCCAGGCGACGCGGCGCGGGCCGGACTGGTTGGCAGCCACCGCGCCACCCAGCGTCGGCGCCGCATCGCTGCCGAGTAAAGCCGCAAAATCAGGCGTTTCGGCGATGATATGCTGGCCCTTGGCGGCCACCGCGGCGCTGATCTCGGCGATCGGCGTGCCGGCCCCCGCGGTCAGGATCAGCTCGCTCGGCGAATACAATGAGATGCCGGAGATCGCCCGCGCCGAAACCGTGCGCGCCGCCTGCACCGGGCGCAGCATCGCCTGCTTGCTGGCGTTGCCCTGGATCAGCAGCGGCTCGGCCTGGTCATGCGCGGTGGCGATCACGCTCGCCATCGCAGCCTCATCGGCCGGCGTCACAACGTCGCTCATGCGTTTGATTTCAAGGGAAACACCTTGCTCGGATTGAGCAGCCAGCCGGGGTCGAAGGCGGATTTCACCCGCCGCATCTGCTCCAGTTCGATCTCGTTGAACTGCACCCCCATCAGGTCGCGCTT
>DATJEA010000291.1:0-5885 GCA_035497095.1 Acetobacteraceae bacterium
TTCGGCCGGCTGCACAAAGCCGGGCTCACCATCCTGCTGGCCGAACAATCCGTCGAACTGGCGCTGGAATTTGCCGAGCATGCCTATGTGCTGCAAGTCGGCCGCTCGGTGCTCTCCGGCCCGGCGCGCGAGATGGCCGACAACCCCGAGGTGCAGCGCGTCTATATGGGGCTCGGCTGACGCCCTACGCCGATGGCTTGCGCAGCACGATGCCGGCGGCCAGCAGCATCAGCGCCATGCCGGCGGCGTCGGTGGCGTGCACGGTTTCGCCGAACACCGCCATGCCGAGCAGCACGGCCACGATCGGCGAGATGAAGGCATAGGTGCCGGTGCGGCTGGCGCCCCAGTCACGCACGAGAAAGAAGTAGATGATGGTGGCGCCGAGCGAGCCGGCCAGCAGCAGGAACAAAAAGCCGGCCCAGGCGCTTGGCCCCCAGTCCAGCCGCATGGCATGCCAGGCGCCGGGCTCGAAGGCCAGCGAACCGACGATCAGCACCACGCCGCCCATCACGTTGGTCAGCCCGGCCATCTGCACCGGCGGCAGGGTGCGCATCATCGGGCGAGCCAGCACCGAGGCGTAGCTGTAGCAGACCGTACCAAGCAGGATGCCGCCGGCGCCAAGCAGTTCCGACATGCGCAACTGGCCTTCCAGCGCCTGCGGGCCGAACAGCAGCAGGATGCCGGCGACGCCGACTGCCAGCGCGTAGAAGTGCCGGCGGGTGAACTGTTCCTGCCCCAACGCCACCGCGAAGCCGAGCAGCGTGATGGGGGTGAACGCCGATGACACCACCGAACCGAGGCCGCTCGGCGTATAGCGCAGCCCATAGAGCATGATCACCGCATTGACGCTGATCATGATCACCGCCACCCAGAGCACACGCCAGGCGACCTGCGGCGAGACCAGCACCGGTTGGCCGCGAGCGGCGCGGAAGACCAGCAACACGGCGCCGGCCAGCGTCCAGCGCAGGCCGGAGAAGATGCCGGGCGGCACCACGGTGACGCCGGCCTTCAGCGCCAGGAAGGTGGAGCCCCAGACCAGGCAGAGAATGGCGAACAGCAGGCGCTGCCGCGTGGAGGTGGAGAGCGCCATGCGGCCCCAGTAAGGATTGCGGGCGACACCCTAGCGCGAACCGCGGCGCGCTGTCCCCGGCAGAGGCGGCATGGCCGGGCGGCGTGCGGCCGCTACACCCGGCGCACGCCGTAGAATTGCGGGAAGCCGTCGCGGATGTCCTTGAGGTAGTTGAAATAGCCGATCATGCCGACGAAGCCGCCGAGATTGACATACGGCACCTGCTGCCAGGCCACCGCCTGCATCTTGGCCACCAGTTGCTTCTGCGCGGCGAGGTCCGGCGCCTCGAACCAGGCATCGCGCAGTTCCTCCATCTCCGGCATCGTCGGCCAGCCGAACCAGGCCTTCTCGCCGTTGCCACGCCCCGCCGACATCGAGGCCGGCGACAGGTTCCCGGCGCCGCCGAGATTGGTGTAGAAGATGTTCCAGCCGCCCTTTTCCAGCGACTCGCGGCTGGCCCGGCGCTGCACCACGGTGCCCCATTCCAGCGCCACCACGTCGAGATTCAAGCCGATGCGCTGCAGCACATCGTTGGCCACCTGCGCCTGGGCCCAGATCGACGGAATGGTGGTGGCGGAGAGTGCGACGATACGCTCGCCGTTATAGCCGGACTCCTTGACCGCCTTCTTGGCGGCCTCGATGTCGCCCCAGCCCTTGACCATGTCGAAGCCTTCGTCGCTGGCCAGGCTCGAACCGGGGATGAAGATACCGGCTGGCACCCGGATCGCCTCAGGCACCGCGCCGGCCACCGCCTCCATCACGTCGCGCTGGCTGATCGCCATCTGCACCGCCTGGCGCAGCTTCACGTTGTTGAACGGCGGCATCAGGTGGTTGAAGCGCAGGCAGCCGATCGAGCCGGCCGGGTCCTTGTTCTCCAGCACCAGGCGCTTGTCTTTGCGCAGCGCCGGCACCAGGTCGATGCTCGGGTTCTCCCACCAGTCGATCTCGTTGTTCTGCAATGCGGACATGGCGGTGGAGGGGTCGGGCATGATGGTCCACACCACGCGGTCGAAATGCACCTGCTTCGGCCCGGCGGTGAAGCTGGGCGTGCCGTCGCCGCGCGGCACGTAGTCGGCGAAGCGCTCGAATACCACGCGGGCGCCGGCGATGCGCTCATCGGTCTTGAAGCGGAACGGGCCGCTGCCGACCACTTCGGGCATCTGGGTGTTGGCGTCGGTCTTGGCGATCCGCTCGGGCATGACGGCGGTGGTGTACTGCGCCAGCGCGTCGGGCAGCAGGCCGAACGGCCGTTTCAGCCGGATGCGGATCTTGCTGTCGGACTCCGCCACCATCTCATCCATGCGCGCCGCCAGCGCCTGGCCGAGCGCGTTGCGCTTGTTCGAGCGGGCCAGCGACGCCACCGCATCGCGCGCCAGCACCGGGGTGCCGTCGTGGAATTTCAGGCCGGGGCGCAGCGTCAGTTCCCAGGTCTTGCCGTCCGCCGAGGTGTTGGCGCCGGCCAGCATCTGCAGCTGCGGCTGGCTGTTCTTGTCCATGCCGTAGAGCGTATCGAACACCGCCAGCGAGACGTTGCGGGTGATATCCGCCGTGGTCCAGACCGGGTCGAGCGAGGACGGATCGGCATGCGGCACGAAGCGCAATTCCCGCGCCGCCGCGGCCCTGCTCACCGAGGGTGCCGCCAGCGCGGCCACGCCGAGCAGGGACGTCTTCAGAATGGTGCGTCGCTTCATGGCATGTGCCTCCCAACGAATGCGGCCGCCGCATGACGGTCCGCCAGGTTGCCAGCAGGGCATTTTTCAGCGGGAAAGCAAAGAATCAAAGTATTGCAGCCGGGCCGCCACGGCTGGCCCGGTCGTTTCTCTCCAGCCGCAGACTGTAGACTTACGCGTTTTTGGCCGCAGCGATGAAGGCGCGAATCAGCGCCGGGTCCTTGCTGCCCCTGCGGCACTCCACGCCGGATGACACATCCACCGCCGGCGCCGCGGTGGCGCGGACTGCCGCGGCGACGTTGTCGGGCGTGAGGCCGCCGGCCAGCAGCCAGGGCGCCGGGGCGGCCCAGCCGGACAGCAGCGTCCAGTCGATCGCCACCGCGTTGCCGCCCGGCCGGGTGGCGCCAGGCGGCGGCTTGGCCTCGATCAGCAGCGCGTCGATGCCGGCGGCGTCGTGGGGCAGGTCGGCGGCTTCGGAGACGCCGACGGCGAGCCAGACCGGCAGCCCGAAGCGGACCCGCAATGCCGCAGCGGTCGCGGCGTCGGTATAGAGTTGCAGCGCGTCGAGCCGCAGTTCGTTCAGCACCGCCTGGATGTCGGCCTCGGTGGGCGCCACGAACAGCCCGACGCGCGGCGGGCCATGCGGCGCGCGGGCGGCCAGGGCGGCGGCCTGCGGCGGCGTCACGTAGCGCGGCGAGGGCGGGAAGAAGTTCAGGCCGATCCAGTCGGCGCCGGCCTGCACCGCGGCGTCGAACCCCTCGGCATCATTGAGGCCACAGATTTTCACCCGCGCCATGCTCAGGCGGCCGCGATCTCGGCGGCGATCGCAGCCGCGGCAGTTGCCGGGTCGGCGGCGGCGGTAATCGGACGGCCGACCACCAGCCAGTCGGCGCCGGCGCGGGCGGCCTCGGCCGGGGTCATGGTACGGGCCTGATCGCCGATCGCAGCACCTGCCGGCCGGATACCGGGGACCACCAGCAGCGGGCCGTCGCCCAGCACATCGCGCAGCATCGCCACCTCGTGCGGGCTGCACACCAGGCCGTCGGCGCCATGCTCCAGCGCCAGGCGGGCCAGCCGCAGCACCTGTTGGCGCGGGCCGCCGGCGACCCCGGTGGCATGCAGCGCCTCGGCATCCAGGCTGGTGAGCACGGTGACGGCCAGCAGCCGAGGCCGGCCCTCACCGGCGGCCTCGGCGGCCTTGCGCGCGGCGGCGATCATCGCGCCGCCGCCGCTGGCGTGCAGCGTCAGCAGGCGCGGCGCCAACGGTAGCACCGCACGCACGCCGCCGGCCACCGTGTTGGGGATGTCGTGCAGCTTGAGGTCGAGAAACACCGGCAGATCGTCGATCAGCCGCACCCCTGCCGCGCCATTGGCGAGGTAGAACTCCAGGCCGAGCTTCAGCATGCCGCAATGCGGCGACACGGCGGCGGCCAGGGCACGGGCGCGCTCGGGGTCGGTGGTGTCGATGGCGGCGATCAGGCGGGTCATGCGGTTGCTCTGCACGAAGGGAAAAAACCTCTATTCGCCTTGCGGCAGCGATGGAGTGGAGACGCCGGAGTCTCCAAAACGAATGAAAATTTTTTTGCTTCTTTTTGTTCACAAAAAGAAGACCTTGCCTACCCTTGCCTGCTCTTGAGTGCCTCAACCTGCCCCTCCAGCACCCGCACCTGCGCCTCCGCCCGCCGCGCCCGGCGGATGGCGGCGAGTGTCGAGACCCAGAGGATCAGCGCGCCGAGCAGGAAGGCCACCGCCATCGCCGCTAGCACCACGATCGACAGCGGCAGGCTCACCGACCACGGCGTGGGCCACAGCCCAAGCACCACGGTTTGTGCGTTGGACAGCGTGAACAGCACCAGCAGCAGCAGGAACGGGGCCGCGATGATCAGGCGCAGCATGGTCAGTCGCCGGCTTGCTTGCTGGCGTTGACGCGCTCGCGCAACTCCTTGCCGGCCTTGAAGAACGGCACCGCCTTTTCGTCCACCGGCACCGCCTCACCGGTGCGCGGGTTGCGGCCGGTGCGGGCGTCGCGCCGCTTCACCGTGAAGGCGCCGAAGCCGCGCAATTCCACCCGTTCGCCGCGCGACAGGGCGGCGGTGATTTCGTTGAAAATGGTCGCCACGATCAACTCGACATCGCGGCTCAGCAGATGCGGGTTGGCCGCGGAGAGCTCCGCGATCAGTTCGGATTTGGTCATTGCCGCTGGTCCCTCGCTGACGGTTCGGCCGAGACTCCAAGCTGCCAGAGCGTTCCGCCGCCGTCAAGCGTAAGTCATTGAGAGGGCACGGTTTTTATCATTTTCCGGCAAAAACGGCCAGAATCCCGGCGGCGCAGACGAAAAAACCGGCGGCGCCAGGGGCACCGCCGGTTTCACGCGTGGCCGATATCGAGCGTCTTACTCGGGCAGGTTCTGGTTGCGGCGGCGGATCGCGGCCCCCAGGATATCGCCCAGCGAGGCGCCGCTGTCCGACGTGCCGAACTCGGCGATCGCCTGCTTGTCCTCGTCGATCTCCTTGCCCTTGATGGTCAGCGCCAGCTTGCGTGCGGCGCGGTCCACCGCGGTGATGCGGGCGTCGACCTTCTCGCCGACGGCGAAGCGGTCGGGGCGCTGGTCGCCCTTGTCGCGGGCCAGTTCGGCGCGGCGGATGAAGCCGGTCAGCACCTCGTCGACCTTCACCTCGATGCCGTTCGACTGCACCGCGGTGACCACGCAGGTGACGATGTCGCCCTTGTGCACGCGGTCCAGCACGGAGGCGGCGGGATCATCGGCCAACTGCTTGATGCCGAGCGAGATACGCTCCTTCTCGACATCCACATCCAGCACCTTGGCCTTGACCACCTGGCCCTTCTCGTATTTGGCCATCGCCAGCTCGCCCGGCTCGTCCCACGACAGGTCGGACATATGCACCATGCCGTCGATATCGGCGGTGAGGCCGATGAACAGGCCGAATTCCGTCATGTTGCGGATTTCGCCCTCGACCTCGGTGCCGACCGGATGCTCGTCGACGAACTGCTCCCACGGGTTGCGCTGCACCTGCTTCAGGCCCAGCGAGATGCGGCGCTTGGAGCTGTCGACGTCCAGCACCATCACCTCGACTTCCTGCGAGGTGGCGACGATCTTGCCCGGATGGACGTTCTTCTTGGTCCAG
>DATJEA010000292.1:0-4133 GCA_035497095.1 Acetobacteraceae bacterium
CTCAGGATCGGGAAATACGGCACCCCGAACTCGGCGACATTCCGCTCCAGCGTCTCCACCTGGATGCGGCTGTCCTCCTCCTTGATGCCCTGGCTGCGATCGGAGGTGGCGATGTTGTGGTCCACCACCGCGATGGTCGCCTCCGGCCGGCGCACCCGGCGCCCGGCCAGCTTCAGCCCCTCGAACGCCTGCGGGCTGGTGACCTCATGCACGAGGTGACGGTCGATGTAGAGAACGCAGGTGCCGTCCCCAAGCCGATCGACGACATGGGCATCCCATACCTTGTCGAACAACGTCTTCGGGTTTTTGACGGTCATTGCGCTCTTCCCTCTCTTAGGTCAGGCAAGCAAGCACTTCTTTTTGTGAACAAAAAGAAGCAAAAAAACTTTTCATTCGTTTTGGAGACTCCGCGGTCTCCACGGCACGAATGCCGCAAGGCGAACAAAAAAAGTTTTTTGCTTCCTTTTTTCAAAAAAGAACTGCTTCCTTACTCTGCCACCACCTCACGCGCCCGCTCGGAGATGCGGGCGGACTTGCCGCTGCGGCCGCGCAGGTAATACAGCTTCGCCCGGCGCACATCGCCGCGGCGCACCACCGCGATCTCGGCGATGGTCGGCGCGTACAGCGCGAACACCCGCTCCACGCCTTCGCCATAGCTGATCTTGCGCACGGTGAAGTTGCTGTTGAGCCCCTTGTTGGAGCGGGCGATGCACACGCCCTCGAAGTTCTGCACGCGGGTGCGCTCGCCTTCCACCACTTTCACCGCCACGCGCAGCGTGTCGCCGGCGATGAAGGAGGGCACCGCCCGCTCGGCGGTGAGGCGGGCGATCTGCTCGGCCTCGTATTGCTGGATGATGTTCATCGTGTTGGTCCTCTTGTCTCGGTTCATTTACGGCGCGGTGGGGGCGGCGGCAACCGGCCCGTGGCGCAATCCTGGTTCGCCGCGGGATACGCTGCGGTCAGCATGGGCCGCCCACAGATCGGGGCGGCGTTCGCGTGTGGCGCGTTCGGCCTGGGCCTGCCGCCACTCCGCCACCGCCTGGTGGTGGCCGGAGAGCAGCACCTCGGGCACCGCCAGGCCGTTCCATTCGGCCGGGCGGGTGTAATGCGGATATTCCAGCAGATCGGCGGCGAAACTCTCCTCCTCGGCGCTGGCCGCCGCCCCCATCACGCCCGGCAGCAGGCGGATGCAGGCATCCAGCAGCACCAGGGCTGCCGGTTCGCCGCCGGACAGCACGTAGTCGCCGACGCTGATCTCCTCCAGCGCGCGATGCTCGATCACCCGCTGGTCGATCCCCTCGTAGCGTCCGCACAGCAGCACCACGCCGGGGCCGGCGGCGAGACTGCGCACCCGCGCCTGGGTCAGCTTCCGGCCGCGCGGGGTCAGGTAGATCGCCGGGCGCGCATCGGCCATCGAGGCCAGTGCGGCGTCGAGCACATCCGGGCGCATCACCATGCCGGCGCCGCCGCCGAACGGCGTGTCGTCGACGGTGCGATGCCGGTCGGTGGCGAAATCACGGATATCGCGCGACTCCAGCGCCCACAGCCCACGCTCCAGCGCCCGCCCGGCCAGCGACTGGCCCAGCGGCCCCGGAAACATCTCCGGAAACAGCGTCAGCACCCCGGCGCGCCAGCTCATGCGCCAGCCCCCGCATCCGGCGCCACCACCACCTCGGCCGGCGGCAGCACCACGAGGCGGCCGGCGGCGATATCCACCACCGGCACGCAGGCGCGGGTGAACGGCACCAGCAGCGGGCCGATCTCCAGGCTGGTGCCGGCGCCGTAGTCATGCACCGCCGCCACCCGGCCGAGCGCCGCACCGCCCGCGTCCACCGCCTCCAGCCCGACCAGATCGGCCAGGTAGAACTCGTCCTCGCCGATCGTCGGCAACTGCTCGCGCGCGACGAACAGCCTGGTGTTCACCAGCCGCTCGGCGGCATTGCGATCGGCAATCGGCTGCTTGCCGCCTTCGACGAGTTCGGTGATCGCGGCCACACCTTCGGAGACCCAGCGCAAGCTGAAGCGCCGGCCGCGCCCGTCGCTGAACGGGCCGTAGCCGGGCAGGTCGGCAGGGTCGGCGGTGTAGCTGCGCACATGCGCCAGCCCCCGCACGCCATGCGGCCGCCCGATCACCCCCATCAGCACCAGCGCATCCGGCACGAGTCAGTCTCCTTGCGGGCTCAGGCCGCGGCGGCGGCCTTGGCGCGCTCCTGCGCCTTCTTCTTCGGGGCCGACTGCTGCGGCTGCTCGTTCCAGGTCGGCATCGGGGTCAGCCCGGCCTGGCCGAGGAAGCGGGCGACGCGGTCGGTGGCGACGGCGCCGTGGCTCAGCCAATGGGTGATGCGCTCGCTTTGCAGCCGCACGCGCTCGTCGTGCTCGGCCGGCAGCATCGGGTTGTAGCTGCCCACCTTCTCGATGAAGCGGCCATCGCGCGGGCTGCGGCTGTCGGCCACCACGATGTGGTAATACGGGCGCTTCTTGGCGCCGGCGCGGGCGAGGCGAATCTTGAGGCCCATCGGTGGTATACTCCGTTCAGTCGTTTGAAGGTAAAGGCGATTTCGTCAGTATGGCCGACGACCCTGGGGCATCAGCGCGCCGATGCCCTGGCGCATCAGGCCCTTTTTGCCCAGCTTGGTCATCCGCTTCATCATCGTCGACATATCGTCAAACTGCTTCAGCAGCCGGTTGACGTCCTGCACCGAGACCCCGGCGCCGGCGGCGATGCGCTTCTTGCGGCTGGCCTTGATGATGTCCGGCGTGCGGCGTTCCTTCATCGTCATCGAGGAGATGATCGCGGTCTGCCGGCCGATCAGCTTCGGGTCGATCTTGTCGTCGCTCAGCTGCGCCTTCAGCTTGCCGGCGCCGGGCAACATGCCGATGATCGACGAGATGCTGCCCATCTTGGTGATCTGCTTGAGTTGATTGGAGAAATCCTGCAAGTCGAAGGTGCCCTTCGCCATCTTGCGGGCGAGCTTCTCGGCCTCGTCCTGGTCGATGACCTCGCTGGCCTTCTCGACCAGCCCGACCACGTCGCCCATGCCCAGGATGCGGCCGGCCACCCGCTCGGGATGGAAATCCTCCAGCGCGTCCAGCTTCTCGCCGATGCCGGTGAGCTTGATCGGCGCGCCGGTGATCGAACGCATGGAAAGTGCGGCACCGCCGCGCGCGTCACCGTCCATCCGGGTCATCACGATGCCGGTGATGCCCAGTACATCGTTGAAAGCCTTGGCGGTATTCACCGCGTCCTGGCCGGTCATGGCGTCGACCACCAGCAGGGTTTCGGCGGGGTTGGTGGCGGCGCGGATCTGCCGCACCTCCTCCATCAGCGCGTCATCGATCGACAGCCGGCCGGCGGTATCGAGGATGACGACATCGTAGACCTCGCGCCGCCCGGTCTCCATCGCGCGTTCGGCGATCTGCAGCGGGGTCTGGCCGGCGATGATCGGCAGGCTGGCGACGCCGGCCTGCTGCGCCAGTTGCTGCAACTGCAACTGCGCCGCCGGGCGCTGGGTGTCCAGGCTGGCCAGCAGCACCTTCTTGCGATCGCGCCTGGCCAGCCGCAGCGCCAGCTTGCCGGAGGTGGTGGTCTTGCCGGAGCCCTGGAGCCCCACCATCAGCACAGGAACGGGCGGCACCGCGTTGAAATTCAACGGTTCTGCACCGGCCCCACCGAGCGCCTCGACCATCACGTCGTTGACGATTTTGACCACTTGCTGGCCGGGGGAGACCGAACCGATCACCTCCTGGCCGACCGCCCGCTCGCGCACCTTGGTGATGAAATCGCGTACCGCCGGCAGCGCCACGTCGGCATCCAGCAGCGCCAGCCGCACCTCGCGCAGCGCCTCCATCACGTCGGTTTCGTTCAGCGCGCCACGGCTGCGCAGCTTGTCGAACACCCCGGAAAGCTTGCTGGAAAGCGCCTCGAACACGTAACACTCCGACTTCAACACAAAACACGTCGCTGCGCGAACACTCGCGGGGCGACGGGATGGCTGCGCGCTGTATGGCGGCGTGGCGTGGCGAAGTCAACCGAAACGCGAATCCGGCCGCGAATCGGAGCCCTTGACCCGCACCTCTGGGTGCAAAACATGGGCAATTCGGCGCAAAACCGGCCCCAATCCCGGCAAAATCGC
>DATJEA010000293.1:0-2497 GCA_035497095.1 Acetobacteraceae bacterium
GATACCCCCAAGACGGTGCCGCCGCTGCTTGGCGGCGTGGTTGAGTTGCTGGGCGTGCGCACGCCGTCCAACGAGATCGTCACCGCGGTGATCTCGTGGCTGGCGATCGGGCTGCTGTGGCTGCTGGTCAACCGCACCCGCCGCGGCAAGACGCTGCTGGCGGCCTCGATCAATCCACGCGGGCTGACGTTGCTCGGCTTCGAGTTGTCCAGCGTCTATCTGCTGGTCTGGGCGATCTATGGGGTGCTGGCCGGGCTGGCCGGGGTGCTGCTCGGCGCCTTCCTCGGCGTCAGTTCCAACAGCGCCGGGCTGCTCACCGCCAGCGCGTTCTCGATCGTCGTGCTGGGCGGGCTCGGCAGCGTGTCGGGCTCGCTGATCGCGGCCTATGTGGTGGGCTATCTGGAGACCGTCACCGCCTATCTGATCTCGCCGTCGATTCGGACCATTCCGGCGCTGCTGCTGCTGGTGCTGGTGGTTTATCTGCGGCCGCAGGGCCTGTTGGGGCGCCGATGACCAACTCATTCGCGCCCGCTTTCCCGCGCCCGTTTTCTCAGCGCAAGGCTGTTCCATGCTGAAATCCCCGAAATTCATTGTGACCGTCATCGTCATCGTGGCGATGGCGCTGCTGCCGCTCGGCGTCGGCGGCTATGTGCTGGGCCTGCTGACGCTGGCATATTATTACGGCGTCATCTCGATGGCCTGGGACCTGCTGTTCGGCTTCGCCGGCGAGGTCAATTTCGGCCCCACCTTCCTGGTTGGCACCGGCGCCTATGCGGCGGCGATGCTGAACTTCTATGCCGGCTGGTCGATCCCGGCCTGTCTCGTTTGCGCCGGACTCGCCGCGGTGATGAGCGGGCTGATCCTGGCGATCCCGGCATTGCGGCTGTCCGGACCCTATTTCGGCCTGGTCACCCTGGTCGCGGTGCTGATTTTGCAGAACATCATCGTGCTGTTCGCCGGCATCACCGGCGGCGAGATCGGGCTCAGCGTGCCCGATGTGCTGGCGATCGATCCGGTCACCAATTACTGGTATGCGCTCGGCTTCATGGTGATCAGCGGCGCGCTGCTGTGCGGCTACGCCTATTCCCCGGTCGGGCTGATCCTGCAGGCCACCGGGCAGGATGCGGTGGAAGCCTCGGCACTTGGCTTCAATGTCACCAAGCACAAGCTGGCCGCGTTCTGCGTCTCGGCGCTGTTCTCCGGGCTCGCCGGCGGGATGCTGATCTTCTATCTCGGCACCGTGTCGGTTGGCACCGTGGTTGACCTCACCATCGCGGTGCAGGTGATCATCGCCGCGGTGCTGGGCGGGCGGCGCACCATCGTGGGCGCGGCGATCGGCTCGATCTTCCTGATCGGCGCCGGCGAAATCCTGCGCCCGCTCGGTCAGCTTTCCACCTTCGTGGTTTCCGCGGTGGCGCTGGCGGTGATCCTGTTCTTCCCCGGCGGCTTCCTCTCGTTGTTGCAACGCCGGGAGGGCGCGCAATGAGCGCGATGTCGGAAGGACGCGCAACGAGCGCGATGTCGGAAAGACGCGCAACGAGCGCGATGCTGGAAGTCTCCGGCCTGACCAAGCGCTTCGGCGGGCTGGTGGCGGTGAAGGATATCGGCTTTTCGATCAGCGGCGGCGAGATCCTCGGGCTGATCGGGCCGAACGGTTCCGGCAAGTCCACGGTGATGAAATGCATCATGGGCATCGAGAAGCCGAACGCCGGCAGCGTGAAGCTGGAAGGGGCGGAAATCGCCGGCTGGCCGGCGCATCGGATTGCCCGCGCCGGCATCGGCCTGGTGTTCCAGCACGCTCGCCCGCTGCATCGCCAGACGGTGCTTGAGCATATCATCCTGGCCTTGCTGCCCGACAGCCTGTGGCTGCTGACCGCCAATCGCGAGGTGCGGGCGCAGGCCGAGCAGATTGCCG
This sequence comes from Acetobacteraceae bacterium, assembly GCA_035497095.1. Classification (GTDB taxonomy): domain Bacteria; phylum Pseudomonadota; class Alphaproteobacteria; order Acetobacterales; family Acetobacteraceae; genus 70-18. The sequence goes on from DATJEA010000293.1 coordinate 1,916, forward strand.
CCCGGGTCGGCTTGCAGGACGTGATGCATCGGCTGCCGCGCACGCTGCCGTTCGCCGATTTGCGCCGGCTGGAACTGGCCAAGGCGGTGGCGCGCAACCCGAAGGTGGTGCTGGTCGATGAGCCGTTTGCCGGGCTTACCGTTGCCGAGGTGGCGGATTTCTCGGCGCTGATCGCCAGCTTCCGCGCCGAGGGCCATGCGGTGCTGCTGGTCGACCACAACGTGAAGGGCGTGGCGGCGCTGGTCGATCGGGTGCTGGCGATGTATCTCGGCGAATATGTCGCCGAGGGCACCGCCGACGAGGTGATGCGCAACGAGACCGTGCGGCGCGTCTATCTCGGCGGCAAGATCGAGACCGCAGCCCGGCCGGTGCGCGAGGGCACCAGCAGCACGCCGCTGCTCGAAGTGAGCGGGCTCAACGTGCTGTATGGCAAGGCCCAGGCGCTGGAGGACGTGTCGATCCATGTCGGCGAGGGCGAGTTCGTCTCCATCGTCGGGCTGAATGGCGCCGGCAAGACCACGCTGTTCAACGCCATCTCCGGGCTGGTGGGGTCCGCTGCCGGCACGATCAACTGGCGCGGCG
>DATJEA010000294.1:0-5739 GCA_035497095.1 Acetobacteraceae bacterium
GCGCCGTAGAGCCGGTCGTAGCCGCGTTCGGCCAGCCATTCCTTGGCGGCCGACGAGAGTTCGATGGTCACGTTGCGGTCGGCGAGCTGCGCCTCAAGCTGCATGACGAACTTCTCGACCACCCGGCCGACGATCTCCGGCGACAGCGCCGCGAAGCCGATCACCGCGTCCAGCCGGTTGCGGAATTCCGGGGTGAACATGCGCTTGATCGCGTCGTCATCCTCGCCGGTGCGGGCTTCGCGGCCGAAGCCGATCGCCTCCTTGGCCATGTCGGACGCGCCGGCATTGGTGGTCATGATCAGAATGACGTTGCGGAAATCCACCACCTTGCCGTTGTGGTCGGTCAGCTTGCCGTGGTCCATCACCTGCAACAGGATGTTGAACAGGTCGGGGTGGGCCTTCTCGATCTCGTCCAGCAGCAGCACGCAATGCGGATGCTGGTCGATCGAGTCGGTCAGCATGCCGCCCTGGTCGAAGCCGACATAGCCGGGCGGTGCGCCGATCAGCCGGCTGATGCTGTGGCGCTCCATGTATTCGCTCATGTCGAAGCGGATCAGCTCGATGCCGAGCGTGCTGGCCAGTTGCCGCGCGACCTCGGTTTTGCCGACGCCGGTGGGGCCGCTGAACAGGTAGTTGCCGATCGGCTTCTCCGGCTCGCGCAGGCCGGCGCGGGACAGCTTGATGGCGGCGGCCAGCGCCTCGATCGCCTGGTCCTGGCCGAACACCATCGAGCGCAGGTCGCGCTCCAGGTTGCGCAGCGTCTCCTTGTCGTCAGCCGAGACCGACTTGGCCGGGATGCGGGCGATCTTGGCGACGATCTCCTCGACATCGCGGAGCGTCACGGTTTTGCGGCGCTTGCCTTCGGGCAGCAGCATGCGGCTGGCGCCGACCTCGTCGATCACGTCGATTGCCTTGTCGGGCAGCTTGCGGTCGTGGATGTATTTGCTCGACAACTCGACCGCGGCGCGGATTGCCTCCTCGGTGTAGCGGACCTTGTGGTGCTTCTCGTAGTTGCTCTTGAGGCCGCGCAGGATCTTGATGGTGTCTTCCTCGCTCGGCTCGTTGACGTCGATCTTCTGGAAGCGGCGAACCAGCGCGCGGTCTTTCTCGAAGTAGTTGCGGAATTCCTTGTAGGTGGTGCTGCCGACGCAGCGCAGGTTGCCGCTGGCCAGCGCCGGCTTCAGCAGGTTCGATGCGTCCATCGCGCCGCCCGAGGTGGCGCCGGCGCCGATCACGGTGTGGATTTCGTCGATGAACAGGATGGCGGCCTCTTGCGCCTCCAACTCGGTGACGACCGCCTTCAGCCGCTCCTCGAAGTCGCCGCGGTAGCGGGTGCCGGCGAGCAGGCTGCCCATGTCGAGCGCGTAGATGGTGGAGTTGGCCAGCACCTCCGGCACGTCGCCCTCGACGATGCGCTTGGCCAGGCCCTCGGCGATGGCGGTTTTGCCGACGCCGGGGTCGCCGACATAGAGCGGGTTGTTCTTGGTGCGGCGGCAGAGGATTTGGATCGTGCGCTCGATCTCGCTCTCGCGGCCGATCAGCGGGTCGATCTTGCCGGCCATCGCCTTCTTGTTGAGGTTGACGCAGTAGTTGGACAGCGCGTCCTGGCCGCGGCCCTTGGATTTCTCCTCGCGCTCGGACTCGCCGCCGCCCTCGTTGCCGCCGCCATTGCCCCCTGCTGCGCGTGGGGCGGCGCGGCCGGGGGCCTTGGCGATGCCGTGGCTGATGAAGTTGACCGCGTCCAGCCGCGTCATGTCCTGGGTTTGCAGGAAGTAGACGGCATGGCTCTCCCGCTCGCTGAACAGCGCGACCAGCACGTTGGCGCCAGTCACCTCGTCCTTGCCGGAGGATTGCACATGGATCGCGGCGCGCTGCACCACGCGCTGGAAGCCGGCGGTGGGCTTGGGGTCGCCGGGGCGGTCGGTGGCCAAACCCGCCAGGTCCTTGTCGAGGAACTCGGTGAGGTCGGTGCGCAGCTTGTCGAGATCGACACCGCAGGCGCGCAGCACGGTGGCCGCATCGCTGTCGCCGGTGAGGCCGAGCAGCAGGTGTTCAAGGGTGGCGTATTCGTGGCGGCGCTCGGTGGCCAGCGAGAGGGCGCGGTGGAGCGTCTGTTCGAGGTTGCGCGAGAGCATGGTGATGACGCTCCTTAGGTCAGTGGGTAGTGTGTCAGCGGGCAGTTTGGGGTCGCTCTGTAGCCTGGCAGTCGGTGGGCATCCCGGCGATCGGCCTGCGGGTGTTCAGGTTCATGCACGGCGGCGGGGCGGCGAGCCGGTGGTCCGGCCCTTGGGCTTTGGTCTCCGTAGCACCTGCGCTTGCGGATATGGGGTGGCTCGCAGGATGATCCACCAATCTTTCGCGATTGTGCACCAGGGGGGCCAGTAAATTCGCCCCTTTTGGCGGCTAAAATTTCCGCCATCGAGGCAAGGTGGCGGGAGGCTGACCATAACAGACCTGCGCGAAACGCAAACCACCCGCGCGATCAACGGGTTGCTGCCGGCCTGGCAGCGGTCGGCAGGTTATTCTTTTTCGATGGTGCACTGCAACGGGTGCTGGTTCTGGCGGGCGAGATCCATCACCTGGGTCACTTTGGTCTCGGCGACCTCGTAGGTGAACACGCCGCAGACGCCGACGCCGCGGCGGTGGACGTGCAGCATGATCTGGGTGGCCTCGTCGCGGTTTTTCTGGAAGAAGCGCTCCAGCACATGCACCACGAATTCCATCGGGGTGTAATCGTCGTTGAGCATCAGCACTTTATACATGGCAGGCTTGCGGGTTTTCGGGCGCGCCTTGACCACCACGCCGGTGTTCGGCGTCTCGCCGCCTTTCCGGGGCGTGTCGTCGTCGCCCTTGCGCCCGTCATCCTTGGGCTTGCCGCCAAAAGTCATCACTCGAAACCGTCCGATCCTGCACCTGGCGGGCACATCTGCCTCACCTTCGCCATGATATCGGTACTCGCGGCACGGATCAAAGGGCAAGGCGTGGTGGCGTAGACGTAGAAGAGGCCCGGGAGGGGGGGTCCCGAGCCTCTTCCATCAACCCCCGCATACTCCGCGGGAGGATTCAGCCGCGCGCCTCAGGCAGCGCGGCCGAACTTTTCCGCCGCCAGCGTGACGCGGGCGGCGATCGGCGCCATCGCCTGCTCGGCCAGCTTCATCGAGGCGTCGGTCAGCTTGCCGGTCTCGGCCATCACGGTCTCGACCGAACCACGGGTGGCGCTGCTCTGCAGCTCGATCGCGTCCTTCAGCGACTTCACGCTCGACAGCGCCTTCATGGCGGCCATCGCCGCGTCCATCTGCGCCTGCGCGGTGGCGGCGAAGGCCTTGGACAGGTCCTGCACGCCGGCGGCCCAGATCTGGCCGGACTTCACGATCGCTTCGACATTGCCCTGGCTGAACGAAACCATCTCTTCAGCCGACTTCATCACCTTGTCCATGTTCGCTTTCACTTCCGTCTGGGTTTTCTCAAAGCCGGCCATCGCGCCGGCAGCGCTGTCCTGCAGGGCGCCGACCGACTGGTCGAACCCGCTCTTGGCGGCCGCGGTCGCGGTCGTCATCGTCTCGCTCGCCTGCTCGGTGGCGGCCGTCGGCGTCGCGGGAGTCTTCTTCATAGCCATTGCGGTGATCTCCTGTTGACCGTCCGGTCTGCCCGGCGTGCGCGCCCTGTCGTCGCTCGCTCGCCGTCGCATCCGGTGCAAACTCATGCTGCATTGCAGCAACACGGATATAGGCCCCCCGATCCGGGGGGTCAAGGGAAAATGGTGCGCTGCACAAAAAAGATCTCGGCCGACAACGAGATCGGCGAAACGCCGCGCCGGAGTTGCGGAAGCGGCCGATCGGTGATGGAAGAACGTCGTTTAAGTCATTATAAACTTGGCATTTCCGCTGGACACCGGGCGCGGCCTGCCGTTATCGTGCCGGCCTGACGCATATCCACCGACCGCTTTGCCTCGCTGAAACCGGGAGACGCGCACGTTATGACTGCCCTATGGGCCTCGTTCTCCCGGCTGAGTGTTGGCCGCGCCCCGCTCGCTGCGCTGCTGTTTGCCGCCGCCATGCTGCTGACGCCGGCCGCCGCGACCGCGCAGATCGGCTCCGACCGCTATTCCTCGATCGTCGTGGAGGCCGGCAATGGCCGGGTGCTGTCGGCGGCCAACCCGGACGAGCTGCGCTTTCCGGCCAGCCTGACCAAGATGATGACGCTCTATATGGTGTTCGAGGCGCTGCGCGACCGGCGGATCACGCTGCATCAGAGCGTGCCGGTGAGCCGCCACGCCGCCTCGATGCCGCCGACCAAGCTGGGGCTGGTGCCGGGCACCAATATCACCGTCGAGGAATGCATCCTCGGCATGGTCACCCGTTCCGCCAACGACGCCGCCGCCGCGATCGGCGAGTTGCTCGGCGGTGACGAGCGGCGCTTCGCCCAGATGATGACGCTGCGGGCGCGGGCGCTCGGCATGACCCGCACCCGGTTCGACAATGCCTCGGGCCTGCCGGACCCCGAGCAGGTGACCACCGCGCGCGACATGGCGACGCTGGCCCGCCACCTGGTGCATGATTTCCCCCGCCAGTATGCCTATTTCAGCGTGCCCAGCTTCCGCTTCCACGGCCGCACCATCACCGGGCACGACTATCTGCTGGAGCGCTATTCCGGCACCGATGGCATCAAGACCGGCTATATCAATGCGTCGGGCTTCAATCTGGTGACCTCGGTGGTGCGCGACGGGCGCCGGCTGATCGGCGTGGTGTTCGGCGCCTCGCGCGCCGCCGGGCGCGACCAGCACATGATCGCGCTGCTGGACCAGGGCTATCGCAAGCTGGATATCGGGCCGGATAGCGGCACGATGGTGGCATCGCGGGGCGGCGGGTTTATCGCCGCCGCGCACGCCGCACCGGTTCGCCGGCCCGCTGCCGCCGCACCGGTGATCGCCCAGGCGGCGATCGCGGCGCCCGTTGGCAGCGGCTGGGCGATCCAGGTCGGCGCCTTCCCGAAGCAGGCGATCGCGCGCCGGGCGGCGACCAAGGCGCATCAGAGGCTGGCGATGGGCGAGGTGCATGTGGAATCGGTGGTGATCCGCCGCCGCACCCATTGGCGGGCGCAACTCGATGGCCTGCGCCATGCCGAGGCGGTGCGCGGCTGCGCCATCCTGGCGCGCCACAAGCAGCCCTGCCTGCTGCTGCGGCCGGATCAGTTGGCCAGCCGCTAGGCCGGCCGGGCCGAGAGAACCGAGCCCCCTGGGCGCGAAGCGCCGTCAAAAAATTTGGCTCCTGTCGCGCGGCGTGTTGATGCCCAGCGGAGGGAGGCAAGGAAGGTCTTCTTTTTGTGAACAAAAAGAAGCAAAAAAACTTCATGACGGCGCTTCGCGCCCTGGGTTTGGAGACTCCGCCCCCTCCGTCCGCCCAATGTTGCAAGGCGGATGAAGTTTTTTGCGCGCTTTTTTTCAAAAAAGCGCCGCTTGCTTGCTGACACGCCGCGCCGCCGGAATGCCGCCGGCAGGTGAAATCACCCCCCGGTTTTGCTTGCAGCGAAGCATGATCGTCAGTAAAACTAACGTCAATGAACCCCGCCGCCCCGGCCACCGCGCTCGGCCAACGCTACCTCCCCCACATCGCCGATCTGTGCGCCGGTGTGGCCGCGGTCGCCGCCCGCCATCGGGCGCTGGCGCCGCTGCTGGTGCTGGTCTGGGTCCGCCTGCGCCGCACTTTGGCGCGGCTCGACCGTCTCGCGCTGCGCTGGCAG
>DATJEA010000295.1:0-4147 GCA_035497095.1 Acetobacteraceae bacterium
GCTTCTCGAAGGTATCCGCCATCCCCACGCCATAGGCGCCGGAATCGTCGAGAATATAGATCGACTTGATCTTCAGCACCTCGGCCATGTAGTTGGCCATGTTCGGGCCCTGGTAGTTGTCCGTGGTCACCGTGCGGAAATAGATCGCCTTGCCCTTCGGCCGGTACTGCCGGGCGAATTTCGGATCGGTGATGTCCGGGTTGGTCGAGGCCATGGTGATGATCGGCAGGTCGCCCTGCGACAGAATCGGCGACATCGCCTTGCCGACGCCGGACATCGACGGCCCGGTCGCCGCCACCATCTGCGGGTCGGAGACCATCTTGCGGGCGTTGATCGCACCCTGCGCCGGGTCATACTGGCCGGCCGTCGCGGTCGCATCGTCGAAATTCTCGACCACCCATTTGTAGCCCGGCACCGCGTTGTCGGCATTGGCCTCGTCGAACGCCATATGCACCGCGTTGGCGATACGCACCGCGGCCTGCGCATCCGCACCAGTGAACGAATTGTCGTTGCCGACCTTGAGAATCTTGTCCGCGGCAAGCGCGTGGTGCGGAATGCCCAGCGTGGCAGCCGCGGCCACGCCGGCCACGGCCTTGAAAGTGGAACGGCGGGTAATCATATCCTGGTCTCCCTTTATTGTCGTTGTCGGTCCCCGGCGACGATGCCCCCGGCCAGGCCATTTGCAACAGCATGTGACATGCTGCTGTGCCGAGCCTGCCTCGCCGCGCGCGTGTAGGCAAGGGATGTATCAATAAATTTCTATCACGCGCTGCGACTTCGCGCCGATATTATGCTAGTTCAGCCCCATGGCGCCCCCTCTGCTACACCTCCAGAACATTCGCATAACGCTTGGCTCCACCCCATTGCTGGATGGCGCGGAGATCGCCGTCGGCGCCGGCGAGCGTGTCTGCCTGGTCGGCCGCAACGGCTCCGGCAAATCCACCCTGCTGCGCATCGCCGCCGGCCTTCTGGCGCCCGACGCCGGCACCGTCTTCGTCCAGCCCGGCGCCACCGTCCGTTACCTGCCGCAGGAGCCGGACATGGCCGGCTTCGCCTCCACCCTCGCCTACGTTCAAGCCGGCCTTGGCCCCGGCGACGATCAGCACCGCGCCACCTACCTGCTCGCCCAGTTCGGCCTCACCGGCGGCGAGGACCCCAGCCATCTCTCCGGCGGCGAGGCCCGCCGCGCCGCGCTGGCCCGCGCCCTGGCCCCCTCGCCCGATATCCTGCTGCTCGACGAACCGACCAACCATCTCGACCTGCCGGCCATCGCCTGGCTGGAAGCCGAACTCGCCTCGCTGCGCTGCGCCATGGTGCTGATCAGCCACGACCGCCGCCTGCTGGAATCGCTGTCCCGCGCCATCGTCTGGCTCGACCGCGGCGAAACCCGTCGGCTCGAACGCGGCTTCGCCCATTTCGAATCCTGGCGCGACGAGGTGCTGGAACAGGAAGAGCGCGACCGCCACAAACTCGGCCGCAAGCTGGCGATGGAGGAGGACTGGCTGCGCTACGGCGTCACCGCCCGGCGCAAGCGCAACGTCCGCCGCCTCGCCCAGTTGCACGACCTGCGCGCCCAGCGCCGCCAGGCGCGCGGCCCGGCCGGCACCGCGAAACTCGCCGCCTCCGATGTCGAGATCTCCGGCCGCCTCGTCATGGTGGCCGAGAATGTCACAAAATCATTCGGTTCCCGCCCGATCCTGAAGAACTTCTCCACCCGCGTGCTGCGCGGCGATCGGGTCGGCATCGTCGGCCCGAACGGCGCCGGCAAGACCACGCTGCTGAACCTGCTGACCGGCCAGATGGCGCCCGACTCCGGCGAAATCCGCCTCGGCGCCGCGCTCCAGATGGTCACCCTCGACCAGCGCCGCGACAGCCTGGACCCCGACACCACCCTGGCCGACACGCTGACCGGCGGCCGCGGCGACATGGTCACGGTGAACGGCCAGCAGCGCCACGTGATGGGCTACATGAAAGACTTCCTGTTCGCCCCCGAGCAGGCCCGCACCCCGGTCGGCGTGCTGTCCGGCGGCGAGCGCGGCCGCCTCACCCTGGCCGTCGCCCTGGCCCGCCCCAGCAACCTGCTGGTGCTCGACGAACCCACCAACGACCTCGACCTGGAAACCCTGGAACTGCTGCAGGAACTGCTGGCCGACTACCCCGGCACCGTGCTGCTGGTCAGCCACGACCGCGACTTCCTCGACCGCGTCGCCACCAGCATCATCAACGCCGAAGGCGACGGCGTCTGGATCGACTACGCCGGCGGCTACTCCGACATGCTCGCCCAACGCACCCCGCCGCCACCGCGCCAGGAGCCCAAGTCCCGCCCCGCCACGGCCCCGCAGCCGCCGCGCCAAACCGCCCAGAAACTCACCTTCAAGGACAAGCACGCGCTGCAAGCCCTGCCCGCCCGCATCGCCGCGCTGCAAGCCGATATCTCCCGCCACCACGCCACCCTCGCCGACCCCACCCTTTACAGCACCAACCCCGCCCGCTTCACTCGCACCTCCGACGCCCTCGCCGAGGCGGAAGCCGCCCTGGAGGAAGCCGAGGAACGCTGGCTGGAGCTGGAAATGTTGCGCGAGGAAGTCGAGGGGCGGTGAGCGAGGCAGCCAAGGAAGATTCTTCTTTTTGTGAACAAAAAGAAGCAAAAAAACTTTTTAATCCTTGGAGACTCGCCACTCCCCAGCGCATCGCGGCCGCAAGGCGAACAGGTTTTTTTGGTTCTTTTTTTGCAAAAAAGGAACCGTTTCCTTAATGCCCGAATCCCCCGTCCGCCGCCGCGCCGAGCACGGACTGGACTGGTTCACCGGCCTCGCCGCCGCGATGCAGACCGGCTTCGGCGCCTTCGTGCCGCTCTACCTGGCCAGCGCCGCCTGGGGCCAGGCCGGCATCGGCCTGGTGCTGAGCGCGCAGACCGTGGCGCTGATGGCCTTCCAGGTGCCGGGCGGCGCGCTGGTCGACGCCTCGCACCGGCGGCGCTGCCTGCTGACCGGCGCGATCGGCGCCATCGGCCTCGCCGCCGCGCTGCTGGCCGTACTGCCCTGGCCGGTGCCGGTCACCCTGGCGCTGATCGTGCAGGCCGCCGCCGCCGCCGTGCTGACGCCCTCGATCGCCGCTCTCAGCCTGGCCCTGGTCGGCAAGCCGGCGCTCGGCGAACGGCTCGGCCGCAATGCCCGCTTCGCCTCGATCGGCAGCGCGCTGGCCGCCGGCGCGATGGGCGGCGGCGCGCTGCTGCTCGGCCAGCGCGCGGTGTTCATCCTGGCCGCGCTGCTGGCGATCCCGGCGATCTGGGCGCTCCGCCACAGCGCGCCCCGTCCGCGCCACGGCGAGCAGGACGTCGTCGCCCGCCCGCCGAAAGCCCAGGACTCGCCGCTGGCGCTGCTGCGCGACCGCCGGGTGCTGGCCTTCGCCGCCTGTGTCGCGATGTTCAACATCGCCTCGGCCGCCATCCTGGCGGTCGCGGCACCCGAGCTCACCCGCATCAGCGGCGCCCGCTCCGGCCTGGTGTTCGCGGTGTTCATCATCGTGCCGCAGGGCGTCGTGGCGCTGCTGTCGCCCTGGGTCGGCCGGCTCGCCGGGCGGATCGGCCGCAAGCCGCTGCTGCTGGCCGGCTGGGCCTCGCTGCCGGTCCGCGCCGCGCTGTTCGCGCTGCTGATCGGCCACCCGCTGGCGCTGGTGCCGGTGCAATTGCTGGAAGGTGTGGCGGCGGCGACCTTCGGCGTGCTGGTGCCACTGGTCGCCGCCGACCTAACCCACAACACCGGCCGCTATAATCTGAGCCTCGGCCTGTTCGGCCTGTGCGGCGCCGGCGGTGCGGCGCTGTCCACCACGCTGGCCGGCGCCATCGCCGAACTCTGGGGCCGCACCGCCGCCTTCGGCAGCCTCACCGCCCTCGGCCTCGCCGCCACCCTGCTGCTGGTGGCGATGCCGGAGACGCGGGATCAGGCCGCAGGGCGCTCCGCTGGGTAAAAAAGGCTTTTTGCTCCTTTTTATTCACAAAAAGAAGACTCTACCCTTCCTTGCTAATCCAGTGCGCGATGAACCGCGCGCCCTTCTCGCTTAACTGCGCCACCAGCTTCGCCCCGGTCTCCGCCGAGCACAGCCGCGGATCGCCGCCCCAGACGCCGTTCGGCGCCGTCTCGTCCAG
>DATJEA010000296.1:0-2874 GCA_035497095.1 Acetobacteraceae bacterium
GCCATCGCACCCCCGGCCTATATCGCCCGGCCCGCCGCGCCGGCCCGTGTCCGACCCCGCCAACCCAGGCCGCACAAACCCGAGCCGCCGCCCTTCGCCGAACACTCGCCGCATCGCTGGCCCTTCGTCCCGCACCGCCTGCGCCTGCGCGTCCCCGGCCTCCGCCGCCCGAAACCGCCCGACTGAGCGGAAAGACTCATGCCAGCCGGCAACAATGCCGGCGCTTGCCGCGCGGCCTGTGGCCGCCCCGGATGCTAACGGCAGCATCCGGGATGGCGCTTGCATGTGAAATCGCCGGCCGGTTCACGGCAGCCCCGATCAACAGCAAACGCCATGCGAGCCGTAAGACAAGTAAGATAAGAGAGGCAGGAAGGCGGGGGCGTTGCCCCCGACCCCCCACCCACTCTTCAGATATTGGGGGCCGAACCCCCGGACCTCTCTCCGCGTCAGGCCTGCTCTTTGGCCAGGATCGGCTTGAAGGTCTCGGTGGCCTTCTTCAGTTCGGTGGCCGGGTCGGCGCCGTTGATCATGTTGGTCAGCGCGATGCCGAACACGTCGCGGAATTCGGTCACCGCGATGATCACCGGCAGGCCGGAGCGGGCGATCTTCAGCGACGCATTGACGGTCGAGAACCATTCGGCCGGGAACTTGCTGCTCTTCTGGATGTCGGCATTCTCATAGACACTGGCCCGCGCCGGGGTGCCGGAGCCGGTGCGCAGCATTTCCAGACAGAGCGGCTTGCTGGTGGCCCACTGGGTGTAGAGCCAGGCGGCGCCCTTGTTCTTGGTGCCGCGGGCGATGCCGATGCCGTCGATGAAGGTGGAGGTGTAATGCCCCTTCGGCCCGGCCGGCACCACCGCGAAGCCGGCGTCCTGCGCGACCTTGGATTTGCTCGGGTCGACCAGCGGCGCCGAGAAGCCGACACCGTCGATCCACATCGCCGCGCGAGCCTGGCTGAAGGTGGTCTGGCTCTCGTTCCAGTTGAACCCGACCACGCCGGGCGGCGCGGTCTCGCGCATCAGCTTCTTGTAATATTCCGCGGCGGCAATCGCATCCGGCGTGTCCATCAGCAGGGTCTTGCCGTCCTTGCTGATCGTCTCCTGGTCGTAGCCGAGCAGCATCGTGGTGTACGGCGGCAGGTTGGCGTTCTTCACGCCGCGGCCGACGAAGCCGGAAATCCCCTTGCCGCGGTCGGTCAGGGTGTGGGCGGCGACCATCAGTTCGTCGTAGGTGGTGGGCACCTTGAGGCCCTTCTCCGCGAACATCGCCTTGTTATAGAACAGGATGAACAGGTCCTGATTGATCGGGATGTTGTGCTGCAGGCCGTCCGGCGCGGTGGCGGCGGCAATGCCGGGGCCGCCGAAATCGCCGAAGTCGTAATCGGCGGCGGTCAGCTTCGGGTCTTTCAGCATCGGACGGAGATCCTCCATCCAGTGCCCCTTCTCGATCTGCCGCTTCTGCACGTGCAGCGAGGCGATCACCACATCGAAGCTCGGCCGGCCGGTGGTCATCTCCATCATCACCTTCGGGCGCTGCTGCTGCTCGGGAATCTGCTCCGAGCCGACGCGGATGCCGGTCAGTTCCTCGAATTCCTTCTGGTGCGCCTGCAGCACGTCGGCGCGCGGCGACTTGGGGAAATTGGCCTCGATCTTGCTGCCCTTGAACTGCTTCCAGTCGAACGCGGTCTGCGCGCCGACCTTTTCGACCAGGGCGGGAGCGGCGAGCACGCCGGCGGTAGCGGCGAGCAGGTGGCGACGACGGATCATGATTATCCTCCCGAAAGGATCATATTGAGCTTGAGCGCCACCGTAGAGTATTTTCGCCGCAACGGAAACCGCCAAAGCCCGCCGCCGGGCGGTTTGCCCCCCTTTCTTCTGCCGCCCCGGCCGCTATGATCGGCAGCGGATCGACATTGACCGAGGACGCCCGTGTGCCCCCCACCCTGCCGGCGACATCCGCCGATGAACCCCTGCGCATGAGCGCCGCGCCATGAGCGCCGCCATGCCGCTCGCCGCCCGCCCCGCCGGGCGCAATTACGCCCGCCGCTATTGGCCGTTCATCGTGCCGGCCGGGCTGGTGGTGTTCGCGGTGATCGTGTTCCCCTGGCTGTTCACGCTGTACATGTCGGCGCACGAGTTCAAGATCGGCTCCGATCTGCTCTATGTCGGGCTCGACAATTACGTCAATCTGTTCAGCGACGCGCGGTTTTTGTGGTCGGTGCTGCGGACGCTGTATTTCACCGCCCTGGCCACCTTCTTCCCGGTGGTGCTCGGCATCGCCGCCGCCGTGGTGTTCCAGCGCCGCTTCCCGCTGCGCGGCCTGGCGCGGACCATCTTCATCCTGCCGATGATGGCCACACCGGTGGCGGTGGCGCTGGTCTGGACGATGATGTTCCACCCGCAACTGGGCGTGCTGAACTACCTGCTGACCTCGGTCGGCCTGCCGCCCTCGTTGTGGAGCTATTCACCCAACACCGTGATCCCGACGCTGGTGATGGTGGAAACCTGGCAATGGACGCCGCTGGTGATGCTGATCGTGCTCGGCGGCCTGGCCAGCCTGCCGAGCGACCCCTATGAGGCGGCGCGGCTCGACGGCGCCAGCGGCTGGACCATGTTCCGCCACATCACGCTGCCGCTGGTCTGGCCGCATATCGTGGTGGCGCTGGTGATCCGCACCATCGACGCGCTGAAATCGTTCGATCTGATCTTCGTGATCAGTAATGGTGGGCCCGGAACCTCCAGCGAGACCATGAACATCTACCTCTACCAGCAGGCATTCGCGTTCTACAACATGGGCTATGCCTCGGCGATGACGCTGGTGTTCTTCGTCATCATCCTCTTGGTCAGCCTGTTGCTGTTCAGCGCCCGCCGGCAG
>DATJEA010000297.1:0-18111 GCA_035497095.1 Acetobacteraceae bacterium
CGCCCGAGGCGCTGCCGCTGATCGCCGCCGCCTTGAACATCTCGCGCGCCGAAATCCACGGCGTGTTCACCTTCTACCATGATTTCCGTGCCACCCCCGGCGGCCGCCATGTGCTGCGGCTGTGCCGCGCCGAGGCGTGCCAGTCGGCCGGCGCGGTGGCGCTGGCCGAGCAGGCGCGCGCCTGGCTGGGGCTGGACTGGGGTGGCACCAGCGCCGATGGCGCGGTGACGCTGGAGGCGGTCTACTGCCTCGGGCTGTGCGCCTGCGCGCCGGCGGCGATGCTGGACGGCAGGCCGGTCGGCCGGCTGAATCCGGCGCGGATGGACGCGCTGTTGCAGGAGGGCACGCAATGACCCTGCATCTGTTCCTGCCCCGCGATGCCGGGGCGCTGGCGGTCGGCGCCGACCAGGTGGCCGCCGCAGTGCAGGCTGCGGCACAACGGCGCGGCGTGGCGCTGCACCTGACCCGCACCGGCTCGCGCGGGCTGTACTGGCTGGAGCCGATGCTGGAGGTCGCCACACCGGCCGGCCGCATCGCCTATGGCCCGCTGGAGCCGGCCGACGCCGAGACGCTGCTCGACGCCCTGCTCGGCCAGGGCGCGCATCCGCGCCGGCTCGGCCCGCCCGGCGAGATCGATTTCCTGCGCCGCCAGACCAGGCTGACCTTCGCCCGCTGCGGCATCACCGATCCGCTGTCGCTGGCCGATTACCGCGCCCATGGCGGGCTGCGTGGATTGGAGCGGGCGCAATCGCTGGGGGCGGCCGAGACCGTCGAGGAGATCGTCCGCTCCGGCCTGCGCGGGCGCGGCGGCGCCGGCTTCCCCACCGGCATCAAGCTGCGCACCGTGGCGGCCGCCAAAGGCGCTCCGAAATACATCGTCTGCAATGCCGACGAAGGCGATTCCGGCACCTTCTCCGACCGCATGATCATGGAGGGCGACCCGTTCGTGCTGCTGGAAGGCATGGCGATCAGCGCCCTCGCGGCCGGCGCCAGCCAGGGCTACATCTATGTCCGCTCGGAATACCCGCACGCCATCGCCACGCTGAACGACGCGCTGCAACTGGCGCGCGCCGACGGCTGGCTCGGCAACGGCTTCGATATCGAGGTCCGGGTCGGCGCCGGCGCCTATGTCTGCGGCGAGGAGACGGCACTGCTCGACAGTCTGGAGGGCCGGCGTGGCGTGGTGCGCGCCAAGCCGCCGCTGCCGGCGCATCACGGGCTGTTCGGCAAGCCGACCCTGATCAACAACGTGATCTCGCTGGCCACCCTGCCGGTGATCCTGGCCGATGGCGCCGCTTCCTTCCAGGACATCGGCTACGGCCGCTCGCGCGGCACCATGCCGATCCAGCTCGCCGGCAACATCGCCCGCGGCGGGCTGTTCGAGGCCGGGTTCGGCGTGACGCTGGGCGAACTGGTGCAGGAGATCGGCGGCGGCACCGCCACCGGCCGGCCGATCCGCGCGGTCCAGGTCGGCGGCCCGCTCGGCGCCTATTTCCCGCCGGCGCTGTTCGACACGCCGTTTGATTTCGAATCTTTCATCGCCCGCGACGGGCTGATCGGCCATGGCGGTGTGGTAGTGTTCGACGACCGGGTGGACATGGCCGCCCAGGCGCGCTTCGCGATGGAGTTCTGCGCCATCGAATCCTGCGGCAAATGCACGCCCTGCCGGATCGGCTCGGTGCGCGGCGTCGAGGTGATCGACCGCATCCGCGCCGGCACCAGCGTCGCCGCCAACATCGCGCTGGTCGAGGACCTGTGCCAGACGATGAAGTTCGGCTCCCTGTGCGCGCTCGGCGGCTTCACGCCGTTCCCGGTGCTGAGCGCGCTGCGCCACTTCCCGGAGGACTTCGCCGCCACCCGCAAGATCGCGGCCGAATGAAAGGCCCCCAGCCATGACCCTGATCAAGGAAACCGACTACGGCACCCCGGCCAGCCACTCCGCCACGCTGGTCACTCTCAGCATCGACGGCCATCAGGTGACGGTGCCGGAAGGCACCTCGGTGATGCGGGCGGCGATGGAGGCCGGCATCAAGCTGCCGAGCCTGTGCGCCACCGACATGCTGGACGCATTCGGCTCCTGCCGGCTCTGTCTCGTTGAGATCGAGGGCCGCAACGGCACCCCGGCCTCCTGCACCACCCCGGTCGCCGCCGGCATGACCGTCGCCACGCAAACCCCGCTGCTGGCGCAACTGCGGCGCGGCGTGATGGAGTTGTATGCCACCGACCACCCGCGCGACGTGCTGACCGCGCCGGCCGCCGGCAACTGCGAATTCCACGACATGGCCGGCGCGGTCGGGCTGCGCGAGGTGCGCTATGGCTACGACGGCGCCAACCATCTGGCCGCCGGGATCGACGCCAGCAACCCGTATTTCAGCTTCGACCCGGCCCGCTGCATCCTGTGCTCGCGCTGCGTGCGGGCCTGCGACGACGTGCAGGGCACCTTCGCGCTGACCATCGCCGGGCGCGGCTTCGGCTCGGCGGTGGTGGCTGGCATGGACGAGGGCTTCCTGGCCTCGGAATGCGTCTCCTGCGGCGCCTGCGTGCAGGCCTGCCCGACCGGCAGCCTGATCGAGAAATCGGTGATCGAGATCGGCCAGCCGGAACATTCCGAAGTCACCACCTGCGGCTATTGCGGCGTCGGCTGCAGCTTCAAGGTGGAGATGCGCGGCGAGCAGATCGTCCGCATGGTGCCGTGGAAGGACGGCCGCGCCAATCACGGCCATTCCTGCGTCAAAGGCCGCTTCGCCTATGGCTACGCCACCCACCGCGAGCGCATCCTGAAGCCGATGATCCGCGCCAGGACCACCGATCCGTGGCGCGAGGTGTCGTGGGAGGAGGCGATCGGCCACGCCGCCAGCGAGTTCCGCCGCATCCAGGCGCAATACGGCCGCGGCTCGGTCGGCGGCATCACCTCGTCGCGCTGCACCAACGAGGAGACCTATCTGGTGCAGAAGCTGGTGCGCGCCGGCTTCGGCAACAACAACGTCGATACCTGCGCCAGGGTGTGCCACTCGCCGACCGGCTACGGCCTCAGCTCCACCTTCGGCACCTCGGCCGGCACCCAGGATTTCGACTCGGTGGAGCAGGCCGACGTGATCCTGGTGATCGGCGCCAACCCGACCGACGCCCACCCGGTATTCGCCTCGCGCATGAAGCAGCGGCTGCGCAAAGGGGCGAAGCTGATCGTGATCGACCCGCGCCGCATCGACCTGGTGCGCGCGCCGCATGTCGAGGCCACCTATCACCTGCCGATCCTGCCCGGCACCAATGTCGCGATGCTGACCGCCCTCGCCCATGTGATCGTCACCGAAAAGCTGGCCGACGACGCCTTCGTGCGCGCCCGCTGCGAGGCGGAGAGCTTCGGCGAATGGGCCGATTTCGTCGCCGACCCCGCCAACAGCCCGGAGGCGATGGGGCCGGTCTGCGGCGTCGATCCGGCCGAAATCCGCGCCGCCGCCAGGCTGTTCGCCACCGGCGGCAATGCGGCGATCTATTATGGCCTCGGCATCACCGAGCACAGCCAGGGCACCACCGCGGTGATGGCGCTGGCCAATCTCGCCATGGTTACCGGCAATATCGGCAAGCCGGGCGGCGGGGTGAACCCGCTGCGTGGGCAGAACAACGTGCAGGGCTCCTGCGACATGGGCAGCTTCCCGCATGAGCTGACCGGCTACCGGCACATCTCCGACGACGCGGTGCGCGGCAGTTTCGAGGCGCTGTGGGGCACCAGGCTGGACCATGAGCCGGGCCTGCGCATCCCGAATATGTTCGACGCGGCACTCGATGGCAGCTTCAAGGCGCTGTACATCCAGGGCGAGGACATATTGCAATCCGACCCCGACACCCAGCACGTCTCGGCCGGGCTGGGGGCGATGGAATGCGTGGTGGTGCAGGATCTGTTCCTCAACGAAACCGCCAGCTTCGCGCATGTGTTCCTGCCCGGCTCCACCTTCCTGGAGAAGGACGGCACCTTCACCAATGCCGAGCGCCGGGTGCAGCTGGTGCGCCGGGTGATGGCGCCGCGCAACGGCTATGCCGACTGGGAGATAACCGAGTTGTTCGCCCGGGCGCTGGGGATGGATATGCGATATAACCATCCCAGCGAGATCATGGACGAGATCGCCGCCCTGACGCCGACCTTCAGCGGCATCAGCTTCAAGCTGCTGGAACAGGGCTCGGTGCAATGGCCGTGCAACGCGGCAGCCCCGCTCGGCACCCCGGTGATGCACATGGAGCAGTTCGTGCGCGGCAAGGGCCGCTTCATGGTGACGGAATATATCGCCACCGATGAGAAGGTCGGCCCGCGCTTCCCGCTGCTGCTGACCACCGGGCGGATTCTGAGCCAGTACAATGTCGGCGCGCAGACCCGCCGCACCGAGAACGGCGTCTGGCACGACGAGGACCGGCTGGAAATCCACCCGTTCGACGCCGAGCAGAGGGGCGTGAAGGATGGCGACTGGGTGCGGCTGGCCAGCCGCGCCGGCGAGACCAGCCTGCGCGCCTGGGTGACTGACCGGGTGGCGCCGGGCGTGGTCTACACCACCTTCCACCACCCCGACACGCAGACCAACGTGGTCACCACCGAGTTCTCCGACTGGGCGACCAACTGCCCGGAATACAAGGTGACGGCGGTGCAGGTGAGCCCGGCCAACGGGCTGTCGGACTGGCAGACCAGCTATCGCGCGATGACCGAAGCCTCGCGGCAGATCGCACCCTCGCCCCCTGCCCCGATGCCCGCAGCCGAATGACCGCGAGCGACCCCCGCCTGACCGGGCCGATGCCGGTGCCGCCAGCCGGCGTCGCCGCCACGCCTTCCCGCTGGCGCGGCGGTGCCGCGTCGCCGGGTGCGCGGATGCTGGCCGAGGAAGTGGCGGTGGCGCTGACCTATAACCGCGCCACCCATGCGGTGATGCTGGCCTCGCCGTCCGACCTGGAGGATTTCGCGGTCGGCTTCAGCCTGTCGGAAGCGATCGTGCGCGACCCGGCCGAGATCGAGGAGCTGGAGGTGCATGGCGGGCCGGATGGCGTGGAGGTGCGGATGTGGCTGGCAGAGGCGCCGGTGGCCGCGCTGCACGCCCGCCGCCGCACCCTGGCCGGCCCGTCCGGCTGCGGGCTGTGCGGGCTGGACAGCCTGGCCCAGGCATTGCGCGCCTCGCCGCCGGTCTCGGCCAGCCTGCGGATCACCGCCGACGACATCACCGCCGCGCTGGCCGCCCTCCCCGCCGCGCAGGCGCTGAACCGCGAAACCGGCGCCGTGCATGCCGCCGGGCTGTATCGGCCGGGCTCACGGTCGCGAGGAGGGGGCCTGCTGCTGCTGCGCGAGGATATCGGCCGCCATAATGCGCTCGACAAGCTGGCCGGCGCCGCCGCCCGCGCCGGCGTATCGGCGGCCGGCGCAATGGTGGTGACCACCAGCCGGGTCTCGGTGGAACTGGTGCAGAAGGCGGCGGTGATGGGCAGCCCGGTGCTGGTGGCGATCTCGGCGCCCACCGCCCTCGCGGTGCGTACTGCCGAGGCGGCCGGCATCACCCTGGTGGCGGTGGCCCGCGCCGATGGCTTCGAGGTGTTCAGCCATCCGGGCCGGATAGTCGCCGGGATCGGCGCCCAAATTGACGGAGGACGCGATGCAGGCTGAGCGGCTCGTGATGATGGCCAACCAGATCGCCGGCTTCTTCGCCCGCGAGGGGCTGGAGACCGGCGCGGCGAAAACCGCCAACCACCTGGTGAAATTCTGGGACCCACGGATGCGCCGCGCCATCGTAGCACATCTGGAGGCCGGCGGCGATGGCCTGCACCCGCTGTCGCGCGCGGCGGTAACCCTGTTGACGAAGGAGGCCGCGCAACCCTGATCTGCCTGCCTCCGCATCAGCATGCACGACAGCGTGCACGGCCAGGCTTTGTTTGCCCACCACCCGTAACAAACTGAGATAAAACAACAAAATACGAGGGAGAGCGATGAGCTTTGCAACATATCTGGACCGCCGCAACACCGTGGCGCCACCCGGATTCAACCGCTGGATGGTGCCGCCGGCGGCACTCTGCGTGCATCTGTGCATCGGCCAGGCCTATGCATTCAGCGTCTTCAACCTGCCGCTGTCGCGCCTGATCGGCGTCTCGCAGTCCGGGCCGGGCGACTGGAAGCTGACCCAGCTCGGCTGGATCTTCAGCATCGCGATTTTCATGCTCGGGGTGTCGGCGGCGGTGTTCGGCCGCTGGGTGGAGGAAGGCGGGCCGCGCAAGGCGATGCTGGCCGCGGCGCTGTGCTTCGGCGGCGGCTTCCTGGTCGCGGCGTTCGGCGCATCGACCCATAATCTGTGGCTGGTCTATCTCGGCTACGGCTTCATCGGCGGCACCGGGCTCGGGCTCGGCTATATCGCGCCGGTTTCGACCCTGATCAAATGGTTCCCCGACCGGCCGGGCATGGCGACCGGGCTCGCGATCATGGGCTTTGGCGGCGGCGCATTCATTGCGGCACCGCTGTCGGTGTTCCTGATGCATCATTTCGCCAGCCCGACCAGCGTCGGCGTGGCGCCGACCTTCGTCGCCCTCGGCGTGATTTATCTGTGTTTCATGCTGATCGGCTCGGCGATCGTGCGGGTTCCGCCGCCAGGCTGGGCGCCGGCCGGCTATGTCGCCCCGACGCAGGCGAGGAAGCTGATCACCGACCAGAACGTGCATGTCTACCAGGCGGTGCGCACGCCGCAATTCTGGCTGATCTGGTGGGTGCTGTGCCTGAACGTGACCGCCGGCATCGGCGTGCTCGGCCAGGCCTCGCCGATGATCCAGGAGGTGTTCACCGGCCATATCACGCCGGTGGCGGCGGCCGGCTTCGTCGGGCTGATGAGCCTGTTCAACATGGGCGGGCGGTTCTTCTGGGCCTCGATGTCGGACCTGATGGGGCGCAAGACCACCTATGCGGTGTTCTTCCTGCTCGGCATCGTGCTGTATTCGCTGGTGCCGCTGTCCGGTTCGATCGGCAGCGTGGCGCTGTTCATCCTGTGCTTCCTGGTGATCATCAGCATGTATGGCGGCAGCTTCTCCACCGTGCCGGCCTATCTGAAGGATATGTTCGGCACCCAATACGTGGGCGCCATCCACGGCATGCTGCTCACCGCCTGGGCGGCGGCGGGCATCTTCGGGCCGGTGCTGGTGAACTACATCCGCCAGTATCAGGTGGAGCACGGGGTGCCGAAGGCCGAGGCCTATAACGCCACGATGTACATCATGGCCGGGCTGCTGGTGGTCGGCTTCTGCTGCAATCTGGCGGTGAAGGCGGTGGACCGCCGGCATCATATGAAACAGGGCGCGGCCGATGCGGTCGGTCTGGCCTGAGGGAGGATCGCAATGTCATCGCATCAAGGCGGCACCACCACGCTGCATCTGATCCTGGCCTGGGGCCTGGTCGGCATCCCGCTGGCCTGGGGGGTGATCGAGACGCTGACCAACGCGCTGAAACTGTTCCATTAAGCCGCGGCGCCGGAGACCCGAAGCCGGGTCTCCGGCGCCAAGCCTAAAGTTTTTTTGCGCGCTTGTTTTCGAACAAAGAAGACGTGCTTGCTTACGACAGCCCCTCGATCAGCCCCCCAGCCGACAGCCGCATCCCCTCCGCCGACGGCGTGCGCGGCAGGCCCGGCATGGTCATGATGGTGCCGGTGATCGCCACCACGAAGCCGGCGCCGGCCGACAGCCGCACGTCGCGCACCGGCAGGATGTGGCCGGTGGGGGCGCCGAGCAGCGTTGGATCGGCGCTGAAGCTGTATGGCGTCTTGGCGACGCAGACCGGCACATGGCCGAAGCCGGCCTTCTCGTAGCTGGCCAGCTTGCGGGCGGCGGCCGGCGACAGCTCGATATCGTCGGCGCGGTAGATTTCGCGCGCCACGGTGCGCAGTTTGTCGGCCAGCCCCAGCGAGTCCGGGTAGAGCGGGCGATAGGCGGCCTTGCCGGCTGCGATGCGGGCGACCACGGCGCGGGCCAGGTCGGTGGCGCCGGCGGCACCGTCGCTCCAATGCGTGCACAGGCAGGTCTCGACGCCCAGCGCCTGCATCGCCTCGCGCACCACGGCGATTTCGGCGTCGGTGTCGCTGGTGAAGCGGTTCAGCGCGACCACCACCGGCAGGCCGAACTTGCCCATGTTCTCGACATGCCGCGCCAGGTTCACGATCCCGTCCCGCACCGCGGCGACATTCTCCGGCCCGAGCGCGTTCTTGGCGACGCCGCCCTGCATCTTCAGCGCCCGGATGGTGGCCACCACCACGGCGCAGGCGGGCGCGAGGCCGGCACTGCGGCATTTGATGTCGAGGAACTTCTCGCCGCCCAGATCGGCGCCGAAGCCGGCCTCGGTCACCGTCACCGCGCCCAGCTTCATGGCGAGCCTGGTCGCCATCACCGAGTTGCAGCCATGCGCGATATTGGCGAACGGGCCGCCATGCACCAGGGCTGGCGAACCGGCCAGGGTCTGCACCAGGTTGGGCATCAGCGCGTCGCGCAGCAGCACCGCCATGGCGCCGCTGGCCTTGATGTCGGCTGCGGTGACCAGCGTGCCGTCGCGCGTGCTGCCAACGATCATGCGGCCCAGCCGGTCCTGCAGATCGGTGATGCCCGAGGCGAGGCAGAACACCGCCATCACCTCGCTGGCCACCGTGATGTCGAAGCCGTCCTCGCGGGCGCCGCCATTGCCCTCGCCGAGGCCGTTCACGATGCTGCGCAGCGCGCGGTCGTTCATGTCGAGCGCCCGGCGCCAGGTGACGCGGCGCGGCTCCAGCCCGGTGGTGTTGCCCCAGTACAGGTGATTATCGACCATCGCCGCCAGCAGGTTGTTGGCCGAGGTGATGGCGTGGAAATCGCCGGTGAAATGCAGGTTGATCTCGTCCATCGGCACCACCTGGGCGTAGCCGCCGCCGGTGGCACCGCCCTTCATGCCGAAGCAGGGGCCGAGGCTCGGCTCGCGCAGCGCGATCATCGCCTTGGTGCCGATCGCGTTCAGCGCGTCGCCGAGGCCGACCGTGGTGGTGGTCTTGCCCTCGCCGGCCGCGGTCGGGCTGGTGCCGGTGACCAGCACCAGCGCGCCGTCCGGCCGGTCCGCCAGGCTGTCGATGAAAGCGAAATCGACCTTGGCCTTGGTGCGCCCGTACGGCACCAGCGCGGTTTCCGGAATCCCGACCTTGGCGGCAATCTCGGCGATCGGGCGCAGCTGCGCGGCGCGGGCGATCTCAAGGTCGGTGTTCATGCGTGGCGTTCCCCCGGAGTGCCGGCAGAACGCCGACGATGGCGTTATCTTGCCGGACTCCGGTGGAAAAACCAGCCCTTGTCAGCCGGTTCAGGCCGCCTTTTGCGCCGGCCCGCGCTGGCGCACGCCGATCTCGGGCAGCACCGCGTCGATCGCGGCGACGAAGCCGCGCATGTCGTCCGGCGTGATGGCGCCGATCAGCCCGACCCGGAAGCTGGGTTGCGGCGTGTTGTAGAAGTTGCTGATCAGGTAGCCGCGCGCCTTCAGCCCGTCGACGAAGGCTTGCAGGTTCCAGGCCGGGTCGGCCGGCGCGTGCACGTTCATCACGATCGGGCCCTGCACGTTGGCGCCGAGATAGGGGCGCAGGCCGAGCGCCGCCACGCCCTGATACAGCGCGTCGCGGTTGGCGGTGTAGCGGGCCAGCCGCGCCGGCTGGCCGCCCTCGGCGTCGTAGATGTCCAGCGCCACCTTGAACGCCGCCAGCACCTGGGCCGGCGGCGTGAAGCGGAAGCTGCCGGGGCCGCTGCGCACGGTCTGGGCGTAGACATCGGCGAAATCCAGCGACCAGCTTCCGGCATTGCCGACCGAGGCCAGCAGCCGCTCGATCGGCGCCACGCAGAAGCCGAGGCCGGGCATGCCCTCGAAGCATTTGTTCGAGGTGAACACCATCGCGTCCACCTCCGGCTGGGCCGAGATATCGAACGGCAGCGCGCCGAACGCCGAAACCGCGTCGACGATCATCCGCCGGCCGGCGGCGCGCACCACGGCGCCGAGCGCCACCGGGTCGTGGATCACCCCGCTGCCGGTCTCGCTGTAGACGGTGCCGACATGCGAGATGCTCGGGTCGGCTGCCAGGGCGGCGGCCACCAGCGCGGTATCCAGCGGCACCTGGTGGTCGACCGGCAGTTCCACCACCACCCGCCCGGCCTCGCGCGCCAGCCTTGCCATGCGGTCGGCATAGGCGCCGACCATCGGGATCAGGATGCGGCCGCCGGCAGGGACGAAGGTGCGCAGCGCCGCCTCGGTGGAGAAATGGCCGCAGCCTTGCAGCACCAGGCAGACATGCGCCTCGGCGGTGCCGCCGGCGATCGCGCGCACCCGCTCGCGCACCGAGGCATACATCGGGCGGAAATCGTTGTCCCACGGCGCCAGGTCCTGGGTCATCGCGGCCTGGACTTCGGGCCGCGTGTTCACCGGGCCGGGTATCAGCAATTTCATCTCGCACGTCCCACATCATCAACGGTGGCGGAGGCATCGCACGGCGGCGCCGGCAACGCCACCCTTGCGGCGCATCAATCCGCCGTGCGCAGAGTATATAAGGTGATGGATCGGCTCGGTTGCAGCCTGCTATAGGACGACATCATGACCATACCAACCTCGCTCCCGGAATGGCTGCCCTGGTGGGCCGCCTTGATGCTGCTGGTGCCGGTGGTGCTCTACCTGCTGGCGTTCCTCGCCATGCCGTTCAGCGTGCTGGGGCTGAAGGGCCGGCTGGAGTCGATCGAGGCGCGGCTGGACGAAATCCAGGGCGAGGTGCGCGCGGTGGCGCTGCGGCTGCCGGAGCGCGGCATGTATCTCTCCGAGGCGCCGCGCCCGCCGATCCCGCCCGCGCACCGCGCCGCGCCGCAGCACGCCGCGCCGCAGCATTGGGAGGACGACTACCACGAGCCGGAACGCCGGCCGCGCATGCCGGAGCAGCGGGCGCCCGAGCGTGACGACTGGCAGGAGCCACGCCGCGCGCCGCGCCCGATGCCGCGCCCGGTGCCGCGTGTGGTCGGCGGCAACGACGCCGACGACCCGCCGCCGCCCGACCCCTCCGCCACGCCGGCCCGCCGCCCGCTGTACTCTGAGCCGCGTCACCAACCGCCCAGCCGCACGCCGCCGCGGCTCGACTGGCCACGCTAGGCGACTGGCCACGCTGGGCGACTGGCCACGCTAGGCCGCGCAGGCTAGTTTCCTGCCGCTGCGCTCGTCAGCCGGAGGGTCTTTTATGCGTCTCAGCGCCGTGCAGATGAATGCCGGACCCGACAAAGCCGCCAACATCGCCGAAGCCGGCCGGCTGATCGAGGCGGCGATCGCCGGCGACCGCCCTGCCCTGGTCGGCCTGCCGGAAATCTGGACCTGCATCGGCGGCGACCGCGCCAACCGGCTGGCCCAGGCCGAAACCCTGCCGCCGCCGGGCAGCAGCGCACCAGCCGGCCCGGCCTATGAGTTCCTCCGCGCCACCGCCCGCCGGCACGCCATCCACCTGCACGGCGGCTCGCTGATCGAGGCCGGCGAGGAGGGGGCGGGAGAAGGCGGGCGGCTGTTCAACACCACGCTGGTGTTCAACCCGGCCGGCGAGGAAATCGCCCGCTACCGCAAGATCCACCTGTTCGATACACGCACGCCGGACGGCCAGATTTTCGGCGAAAGCCGCAGCTTCGGCGCCGGCGACCGGCTGGTGACCTACGAGGCGCACGGTATCCGCATCGGCTGCGCGATCTGCTACGACCTGCGCTTCCCCGAGCTGTTTCTGGCACTGCGCCGCGCCGGTGCCGAACTGATCCTGCTGCCCTCCGCCTTCACCCAGACCACCGGCATGGACCATTGGGAGCCGCTGCTGCGCGCCCGCGCCATCGAGACGCAATGCTGGATCGCCGCGCCGGCGCTATGCGGCGGCCATCTGGAAGGCAGCCGCGCCGAGCCGCGCGCCAGCTACGGCCACACGCTGATCGCCGACCCCTGGGGCCACGTCGTCGCCCTGGCCTCGGACGGGCCGGGCTGGGCCACCGCGCGGATCGACCGCGCGCTGACCGCGCGGGTGCGGCGCGACATGCCGGTTCTTGACCATCACGTGCTCGACCATCACGTGTTGGGGGCCGGCGCTTGAACGGCGCCCCGCTGGCGGCCGGCCTCGACGCCGCCGAGCCATCGCCGCTCGCCGATATCCGCCACGGCGAGATCGCCTTCCTGGCCGGCCCCAGCAAGCTGGCGCGCGACGGCCTGGCCCGGCTGGTGGCCCGCTACGGCGACTGCAAGCCGGACCAGGCGCGGGTGATCGTGCCGCTGGGCGGCGACGGCTTCATGCTGGAAACCCTGCACCAGGTGCTGCTGCGCCGCGTTCCGGTCTACGGCATGAACTGCGGCTCGGTCGGCTTCCTGATGAACACCTACGCCGAGGAGGACCTGCCCGGCCGCCTCGCCCGCGCCCAGGTGGCCCGGCTGCACCCGCTGCGGATGACCGCGATCACCACCGCCGGCGCGGTGCACGAGGCGCTGGCGCTGAACGAGGTGTCGCTGCTGCGCGAACTGCGCCAGGCGGCGAAAATCCGCATCACCATCGACGGCCATCTGCGCGTCGCCGAACTGATCTGCGACGGCGTGCTGGTCTCCACCCCGGCCGGCTCCACCGCCTATAACTCCTCGGCGCACGGCCCGATCATCCCACTCTCGGCCAACCTGCTGCCGCTCACCCCGATCAGCGCCTTCCGCCCCCGGCGCTGGCGCGGCGCGCTGCTGCCGAGCAGCGCCGAAGTGCTGTTCGAAGTGCTGGAAAGCGACAAGCGCCCGGTCGCCGCGGTGGCCGACTCGACCGAGGTGCGCGATGTGCTGTCGGTGGCGGTGCAGGAGGATCGCAGCGTGGCGGCGACGGTGCTGTTCGATCCTGGGCAGGGGCTGTCGGAGCGGAATATCGCGGAGCAGTTTACGGTTTAAGGAAGGTCTTCTTTTTGTGAACAAAAAGAAGCAAAAAAACTTTTTATTCCTTGAAGTGTACGCGCTCTCCACCATTCCGCTGTTGCAAGGCGAATGAGTTTTTTGGTTCTTTTTTTCAAAAAAGAACTGCTTCCTTACGGCCGCCCCGCGCGATGATACGGATGCCCCGCCGCAATCGCCCGCGCCCGGTAGAGTTGCTCCGCCAGCAGCACCCGCACCAGTTGATGCGGCCAGGTCAGGCTGCCGAATGACAGCGTGTAATCGGCGCGGGCCAGCACGCTGGCGTCCAGCCCCTCGGCGCCGCCGATCAGGAAGCAGACCGGCCGGGCCAGGTCCAGCCAGCCGGTCAGCAGCGCGGCGAAGGCCTCGCTGCTCGGGGTCTTGCCGCCGAGGTCGAGCGCCACCACGATGGCCTGGGCCGGCAGCGCGGCGAGCAGGGCGGCGGCCTCGCGGCGCTTGATTTCAACGGCACTGCCGCGCGCCTCGGCGATCTCGGTGATCGCCAGCTTCGGGCGGAGGCGGGCGGCGTAGCGGGCCAACAGCGCCGCCTCCGGGCCGTTGCCGAGCCGGCCGATGGCGATCAGGCGCAACTCGGCCATCAGTCGGCGGATTCGGCGTCCGGCTCGGGGACCACTTCATCGAGGTCGGCGCCCCACATCCGCTCCAGGCCGTAGAGCGCGCGCGCTTCGGCCTTGAACAGGTGGATGATGATGTCGCCGGCGTCGATCAGCACCCAGTCCGACCCGCCGGCGCCCTCGGTCTGCACCCGCTTGAGGCCGGCTTCGTGCAGTTTCTCCTCCAGATGGGTGGCCATCGCGGCAATCTGGCGGTCGGCGATGCCGGTGGCGATCACCATGCGGTCGGCGAAGCTGGCGCGGCCGGCGAGGTCGATCGCCACCACCGCCTCGCCCTTGTCGTCCTCCAGCGAGGTGACGATGATCTTCTGCAACTGGTCCAGCCGCGAGATCGCTTCCGGCGTGCCGCGCTCGGAGCGGCGGGTGCGGGCCGGGCCGGCGGCGGCGGCCTTCTTGCGCGGCGTGCCGGGGGTGGCGGGCAGCGCGCGCGGCACCGCTGGCTTGCGGGTGCGGGGGCGCAATGCCGGCGGCTTGGCAGCGCCGGATGCGGGCGGCCCGGATGGCGGTAGCGGCGGCGACGGCGGTTTTCTGGCGATGGCGTTATACTCCTGAAGCAGCCTGGCGGATGGCGGTGGCAGAGGCGCCATGCTGCGGCACCGGCAGGAACGCCCAGGCGGGCGGCGGGGCGGCGGCGAGCACGGTGGCGGCACGAGCGGGCTGGCGGGCCGAGCGCAGCCGCTCCGCCGCGCGGCCCGCCAGCGCCGGGTAATTGTAGGTAGGCCGCGGCAGCACGGCAATCACAACATCGCCGACGATGCGGCCCCAATCGCGCCAGCGCGGCAGTTGGGCGAGGTTATCGGCGCCCATCAGCCAGACGAACTGCACGCGCGGAAACCGCCGCCGCAACACGCGCAGCGTGTCGGCGGTGTAGCGGGTGCCGATGCGCGCCTCGATATCGGTGGCGACGATCCGCCGCCCATCGGCAATGGCTCGCGCCGAGGCCAGCCGTGCCGCCGGCGCCGCCATCCCCGCCGCCGGCTTCAGCGGGTTGCCCGGCGACACCAGCAGCCACACCTGATGCAGCCGCAGCCTGGTGCGGGCCAGTTCGGCGACATGGCGATGCCCGGCATGGGCCGGATTGAACGAGCCGCCGAGCAGCCCGATGCGAATGCGGCGGCGGTCACCGAAGCGCGGGATGTTCGTCAGGGGCGTACCTGTCCAGAACCGCGCACCAGGGTGCGGAAGCTGGTGAGTTGCTCCAGCCCCACCGGGCCGCGCGCGTGCAGCCGCCCGGTGGCGATGCCGATCTCGGCGCCGAACCCGAACTCGCCGCCGTCGCAGAACTGGGTGGAGGCGTTCCACAGCACCACCGCACTGTCCAGGCCGCGCAGGAACTGCTCGGCGGCCTGCGCGTCGTCGGTGACGATCGCCTCGGTGTGTTCGCTGCCATGGGCGCGGATATGCGCCAGCGCCGCCGCCATGCCATCGACCACCGCGACCGACAGCATCGGCGCCAGCCATTCGGTATCGAAATCGCCGGGGGCGGCCGCCGGCAGCTCGGGCACGATGGCGCGGGCGCGCGGGCCGGCGCGGAACTCGCAGCCGCCGGCGCGCAGATCGGCCACCAGCAGCGGCAGCAGGCTGGGGGCGATGGCGGCGTCGATCAGCAGCGTCTCGGTGGCGCCGCACACGCCGGGGCGGCGCAGCTTGGCGTTGACCAGGATGGCGCGCGCCATGTCCGGGTTGGCGGCTTCGTGGATATAGGTGTGGCAGAGCCCCTCGGCATGCGCCAGCACCGGCACCCGCGCCTCGGCCTGCACCCGCGTCACCAGCGACTTGCCGCCGCGCGGGATGATCAGGTCGATCTGCCCGGCGGCAGCCAGCATGGCGCCGACATAGGCGCGGTCGGTGGCCGGCGGGATCTGCACCGCATCCTCCGGCAGCCCGGCGGCAACCAGCCCGGCGCGCATCGCCTGCTGGATGGCGCGCGCCGAATGAAAGCTGTCCGAGCCGCCACGCAGGATCACCGCGTTGCCGGATTTCAGGCACAGCCCGGCGGCGTCCGCGCCCACGTTCGGCCGGCTCTCGTAGATCATGCCGATCACCCCGATCGGCGCCGCGATGCGCTGGAACCGCAGGCCGTTCGGCATGCTCCACTCGGCCAGGGTGCGAGCCAGCGGGTCCGGCAGCGCCGCGATGCCGTCCAGCCCGTCGGCCATCGCCGCCACCCGCTCGGGCGACAGCGCCAGCCGGTCGCGGAATGCCGGGGTGCCGCGGCCGGCGTCGAACGCGGCGAGATCCTGCGCATTGGCGGCGACGATAACGTCGCTGGCGGCTCGTAGCGCAGTGGCGGCCTGCCGCAATGCCGCGTTGCGCTGCCCGGCCGGCGACTGCGCCAGCACCGAGGATGCGGCACGGGCGCGGGCGGCGGCCTCGCGCATCCAGGTGGCCGCGGTGGCTTCGGCGATGGCGTCCATGGTGCGTCCCTCCGATCGATCTTGCCGCGCGCGCTACGCCGAGTGCAACACGAGGTCGTCGCGATGCACCAGCACGTCGCGCCCGCGCCAGCCCAGGATCGCCTCGATCTGGTCCGAGCGGTGGCCGATGATGCGCGCCGCGTCGTCGCTGGCATAGGCGGTCAGGCCACGGCCCAGCCTGGCGCCGTCCGGCCCCAGCAGTTCCACCG
Source organism: Acetobacteraceae bacterium (assembly GCA_035497095.1). Taxonomy (GTDB): domain Bacteria; phylum Pseudomonadota; class Alphaproteobacteria; order Acetobacterales; family Acetobacteraceae; genus 70-18. The sequence goes on from DATJEA010000297.1 coordinate 16,184, forward strand.
CGTCGCCACGCTGAAACCGGCCCGCAGTGGCGCGCACCCCGGCCGGCAGCAACGAACGGCCCTGCGCCAGGGCCCGCGCCGCGCCGGCATCCAGCGTGAAACTGCCATGCGGGTCCAGCGAACCGAGAATGAACCGCTTGCGCGCGGAATGGCCCTCGGGATGCGGCAAAAACCAGGTGCAGCGGCCGCCCTGCTCCAACGCGCGCAGCGGATTCGCCACGCCGCCCAGCGCGATCGCCATGGCGCAGCCGCCGCCGGTGGCAATGCGCGCCGCCACCAGCTTGGTGCGCATGCCGCCGCTGGAATAGCCCGGCGGCGGATCGCCCCCCATCGCCTCGATCTCCGGACTGATCGCCGCCACCACGGGGATATGCGCGGCCTCGGGATTGCGGCGCGGGTCGGCGGTATACAGGCCGTCGATGTCGGACAGCAGGATCAACTGGTCGGCCTGCACCATCTCGGCCACCCTGGCGGCCAGCCGGTCATTGTCGCCAAAGCGGATTTCCGCCGTCGCGATGCTGTCATTCTCGTTGATCACCGGCACACAGGACAGGTCGAGCAGCGTGGTCAGCGTGGCGCGGGCATTCAGATACCGGCGCCGGTCCTCGGTGTCCTCCAGCGTCAGCAGCAACTGCGCGGCGGTGAGGCCCTCGGCCTGCAACACCTCGGTCCATGCCTGCGCCAGCCGGATCTGCCCGACCGCCGCCGCCGCCTGCTTCTCCTCCAGCCGCAACCGCTTGCGGGTGAGCTTCAAGGTGCGCCGCGCCAACGCGATCGCCCCCGAACTCACCACAATCACATCCACCCCACGCGCCCGCAACGCGGCAATATCCGCCGCCACCCCGGCCAGCCAGGCCATCCGCGGCGCCGCCTGCGCCTCATCCACCACCAACGCACTGCCGATCTTGACCACCAATCGACGCGCCGACGCGAGGGCGGGGGTCATGTGCGGGAAGGTAGGCAAGCAAGGCGGGGGCTTTGCCCCCGAACCCCCACCAGGGGCCGAGCCCCTGGACCTCTAAACTTCGTATTGTCTGTGGGGAGAGGGGGCCGAGGTACTGGTTGCAACAGCACCTTGGCCCCCTCTCCCCACAGACAATCTGAGTCGGGGGTTCCAAGGGCTTTGCCCTTGGCGGGGTCTGGGGTGGAGCCCCAGCCTTCATGCGTGACCTGCTCCCCGGTCCGCTGGCCAAGCTGTCGGCCGCGACCACGCTGGCCTTCATCCTGATGGCGATCTTCGCGCCGTGGGTGGCGCCGCACGATCCGGCCGCGACCGACCTGTTCCGGCGTTTGCAGCCGCCGGGCTGGATGGCTGGCGGCGAGTGGTCGTACGCGCTGGGGTGCGACGGGCTGGGGCGGGATATTCTCAGCCGGATCATCTACGGCGCGCGGGTTTCCATCTTCATTGGCGTGGTGGTGGTGCTGATCGCCACCGTGATTGGCATCATGGCCGGACTGTGCGCCGGCTACCTGCGCGGTTGGGTGGATCAGGTGATCTCCGGGCTGATCGATATCCTGCTGGGCTTCCCGTATCTCATCTTCGCGGTCGGCCTGATGGCGATGATGGGGCCGGGGGTGCTGAACATGGTGATGGCGCTGGCCTACAAGGAATGGGTGGTCCCGGCGCGGGTGGTGCGCGGCGAGACGCTGGCGGCGCGCGAGACCGAGTATGTCGAGGCGGCGCGGGCGATCGGCGCCTCCAGCGCGGGGATTATGTTCGGCGAGGTGCTGCCCAACATCCTCTCGCCGGTGATCGTGGTGGCGACGGTGCGCATTGCCCAGGTGATCATCCTGGAGGCAAGCCTCTCCTTCCTTGGCCTCGGCGTGCAGCCGCCCACTGCCTCCTGGGGCTCGATGGTCGCCGATGGCCGTGGCTTCATCCTGGATGGCTGGTGGGTCAGCACCTTCCCCGGCCTGGCCATCCTGCT
>DATJEA010000298.1:0-5385 GCA_035497095.1 Acetobacteraceae bacterium
GAGCGCGAAGACTTCGCCGAAGTGCCGCCGAAGGGCTTCCCCCGGGAGCAGGACGGGCATGCCCGCCACTTGGCGCACGACGCTGCCGCGCGCAAGCCGCGCTTGCATCCGCGCCGGCCTCGGCCAAGCTTGCGGCAGCAACTGGAAAGGACCGCCACCATGCCCGCGCCGCAACGTTGGTTCGAGGATTTCACCCCCGGTCTGGTCACCGAGTTCGGCGACTATCGGATCACCGAGCAGGAGATCGTCGCCTTCGCCAGACAGTACGATCCGCAGCCGTTTCATACTGACCCCGACGCGGCCAAAGGGTCCAATTTCGGCGGGCTGATCGCCAGCGGCTGGAACACCATGGGCGCCATGATGCGCATGCTGGTGGATCATTACGTGCCGGCCAATGCCAGCATGGGCTCGCCGGGGGTCGACGAGATTCGCTGGCTGCAACCGGTGCGTCCGGGCGACCGGCTGCGCATGCGGGTGACCGTGCAGGAGCAGACCCGCTCCCGCAGCAAGCCCGATCGTGGCGTGGTGCGCTCGCTGAATGAGATGCTGAACCAGCGCGGCGAGGTGGTGATGACGATGCGCGGCATGGTGCTTTTGCGCGCGAAACCGAACGGCTAGCCGGTGTGTTTGGGCGTTGCCTGCGGCCGGCGTACGTGGCAGCGTGGCGGCGCAAGCTGCCCCTTTGGAGCCAACCCAGGGGCATCGGAGAGGAACCCCGCAATGCCGTCAATCAGCCGCCGCACCCTGCTCGCCGCTTCCGGCGCCGCCGCGATTTCCCAAACGCCGCTGCGCGCCGCCCGCGCCGCGGACAAGCCACGGGTGACGGTAATCACCCAGTGGAGCGCCGGCAGCGACGGCGAGGCGATCACCGCGCTGGGCAAGAAATTCACCGAGGCCGGCGGCATCTGGCAGCACAACCCGGTGCCCGGCTTCACCACCGACATGATGAACAAGCTGCGGGCGCAGATCCTGTCGGGCGACCCGCCGGCGGTCAGCCAGTTGAAGGGGCCTGAGATCGCCGCCTGGTCGAAGATCGCGCCGACGGTGAATCTGGACGCCGACGTGAAGGCGGCCGGCTACGACAAGGTGGTGGCGCCGGAACTGATCAAGCTGCACGCGCCGTATGGCCACTGGATTTCGCTGCCGTTGCAGGTCTATCGGATCAACTCGATCTGGATCAGCAAGAAGGCCGCCGACAAGGTTGGCGTGACCGCGCTGCCGAAGACCTGGGCCGAATACAACGCGATCGGGGAAAAAATGGCCAAGGCCGGCATCCAGCCGGTCGCCAATGGCGGCACCAAGTGGGACAACGGCATGATCTGGGAGATCGCGCTGTGCGGCATCTCGCCGGCCGCCTACCGCAAGGCGGTGATGGAACTGGATGCCGCGGCGCTGAAGGGGCCGGAAGTGCTGGCAGCCTTCGAGCAGACCCGCAAGATGAGCCTGTGGATGAGCCCGAATACCGCCAGCCAGCATTATTCGACCTTCATCCCGAAATTCATGAAGGGTGATGCCGGCATGCTGCTGATGGGCGGCTGGGTGCAGGGCGTCTACAAGAAGGCCGGCTACCAATACAGCGACTACATGACCGGCCCGTCGCCGCAGGACAACGGCAAGCCGGCGTTCGACCTCAACGCCGACGCGTTCATCTTCTGGAAGCGCAAGGAGCCGGATTTCACCGCCGGGCAGCATCTGCTGGCCAAGCTGGTGATGGAGAAGAGCACCCAGCAGATGTATTCCGGCATCACCGGCTCGCTGCCGGTGCGCACTGACATGGACCTCTCCGACCCGACCTTCTCGGACGCCCAGCGCGAAGCCTCCGCGAGCCTCAAGGCCGCGGTGGAGGATCACCAGTCGGTGCTGAGCCTGGCGCATAACATGGCGCAGCCGAACCAGATCACCGCGGCGATGATCGACTCGCTGGTCGAGTTCGTCACCGACCATACCATCACCCCGAAAAAGGGCCAGGAGCGGCTGGTCGAGGCGGTCGACAACGTCCGCTAGATGAGGCTCGCCCGCCGCTCGCCAGCAGAGCTGCTGCCTCTGCTGGCCATCTGGCTCCCGGTGCTGGTGAGCATCTTCTACGTGGTGGGGTTCACCCTTTACACGATCTGGATCGCGTTCACCCCGTCGACCCTGATGCCGGAGAATGGCTGGGTCGGGCTGCGCAACTACACCGCCATCCTGCATACCCGTAACTGGAACATCGCCGCCGCCAATATCGTGGTCTACGGCTTCTGTTTCATGGCGTTGACCACGTTTCTGGGCCTGCTGCTGGCCGTGCTGCTGGACCAGAAGCTGCGCGGCGAGAACGTGTTGCGCACCATCTTCCTGTATCCGCTGGCGGTCTCGTTCGTGGTCACCGGCGTGGTCTGGGGCTGGCTGCTCAACCCCGGCATCGGCATCCAGAAGCTGGTGGTCGGCCTGGGCTGGACCGACTTCCGGTTCGACTGGCTGGTGGACCGCGACCGGGCGCTGTACTGCATCGTATTCGCCGGCGCCTGGCAGGCGTCCGGCTTCGCCATGGCGCTGTTCCTGGCCGGGCTGCGCTCGGTGGATGCCGATCTGATGAAGGCGGCGCAGATCGACGGCGCCGGGCCGATGCGCATCTACCGCGGGGTGGTGCTGCCGACGATCTGGCCGATCTTCATCGCCGTGTTCGTCATCCTGCTGCAATTCGCCATCAAGACCTTCGACCTCGCGGTGGCGCTGACCGCCGGCGGGCCGGGCATTTCCACCGTGCTGCCCTCGATGGTGGTCTATGATTTCATGTTCCAGCGCGGCCTGCTCGGCAGAGGCTCGGCGGCGGCGGTGCTGCAACTCTCGATGCTGCTGGCGGTGTTGCTGCCCTATGCGGCGTTCCGCTACTGGCAGACCCGGCGGGCCGCCCGCAATGCGTAGCACCCGCGCGCTGCTCTACATCGTGGTGACGCTGCTCGCGGCGCTCTATCTGATGCCGCTCGCGGTGGTAGCGCTGAACTCGCTGCGCAGCACCAGGGACATCTTCGGCAACGGCATGATCGGCCTGCCGCACGGCCTCGAATTCGACAATTTCAGCCAGGCCTGGAGCGGGCTGTGCATCGCCGAGCACTGCACCGGCATTCGTGGCTACATGCTGAATTCGATGATCATGACGATACCGGCGACGCTGATTTCCACCTTCTTCGGCGCGTTGCTCGGCTATGCCATCTCGCTGTGGCGGTTCCGCGGCGATCTTTGGGTGTTCGGCATCATCACGCTGGGCGTGTTCCTGCCCGAGCAGATGAAGCTGGTGCCGTGGGTGCTGGTGCTGCGCGACCTCGGCCTGTACAACAGCGTGGCCGGGCTGGTGCTGATCCATGTGGTGCAGGGCCTCAGCTTCACCACGCTGTTCTGCCGCAACTACTATGTCGGCATCCCGCAGGAACTGATGAAGGCGGCGAAGATCGACGGCGCCGGGTTCTTCCGCATCTTCTGGCGCATCGTGCTGCCGTTGTCGCCGCCGATCCTGATCGTCACCATCATCTGGCAGTTCACCGGCATCTGGAACGAGTATCTCTATGGCGTCACCTTCGCCTCCGGGCCGAATCAGCCGGTGACCGCCGCACTGATCGCGCTGGCGGTATCGGTCTCCGAGGCGCCGCAATATGGGGTGCAGAGTGCCGCGGTGCTGATCGCCGCGGCGCCGACCTTGTTCGTCTATCTGGTCGGCGGCAAGTATTTCATGCGCGGCCTCACCGCCGGCGCGGTCAAATAGGATGGCTGTTGTCGCGCTGCATGTTGGTGCCCAGGGGAGAGAGGTGAGGAAGGCCTTCTTTTTGTGAACAAAAAGAAGCAAAAAAACGTCATGACGGCGCTTCGCGCGCTGGAGTTGGAGGCTCCGTTCTCTCCGCCCGCCCGACCGTTTCAGCCGACCGAAGTTTTTTGCGCGCTTTTTTTCAAAAAAGCGCTGCTTGCTTGCTGATACCTGCATGTTGAGGACAGTTCGGATGCGGCGTAACCCTGATCAACAGATCATGCGACAATAGCCGATAGGATAGGTATATGGCGGCGCTCAGCATCCGTGGCCTGCGGAAAAAATTCGGTCCGGTGGACGTGCTCAAGGGCATCGACCTGGAGATCGACAGCGGCGACTTCACCGTGCTGGTCGGTCCGTCCGGCTGCGGCAAATCCACGCTGCTGAACATCATCGCCGGGCTGGAAACGGCGACCGCCGGCGAGATCGAGATCGGCGAGCGGGTGGTCAACGACGTCGCCGCCAAGGACCGCGACATCGCCATGGTGTTCCAGTCCTACGCGCTCTATCCCACCATGACGGTGCGGCAGAACATCACCTTCGGCATGGAGTGCCGGCATGTGCCGAAGGCGAAGCAGGCCGAGGCGGTGGACCGGGTCGCGCGGCTGCTGCAGATCGAACCGCTGCTCGCCCGCAAGCCCGGCCAGCTTTCCGGCGGCCAGCGGCAGCGCGTGGCGATGGGCCGGGCGCTGGTGCGCGACCCCAAGCTGTTCCTGTTCGACGAGCCGCTGTCCAACCTCGACGCCAAGCTGCGCGTCGAGATGCGCATGGAGATCAAGCAGTTGCATGCCCGCATCGGCGCCACCATCGTCTATGTCACGCATGACCAGATCGAGGCGATGACGATGGCCACCCGGATCGCGGTGATGCACCAGGGCGAGGTGCAGCAATTCGCCGACCCCGACACCATCTATCACCGCCCGGCCAATCTGTTCGTCGCCCGCTTCATGGGCGCGCCGCCGATGAACACCATGACGGCGCGGCTGGAGGGCGGCGACGGCGGGCCGGTCGCGGTGCTCGGGCAGGGCGACGAGGCCATTCGCCTGCCGGCCCCGGCCTCGGTTGACCGGCAATGGCTGGGGCGCAAGATCGTGCTCGGCATCCGCCCGGAATGCATCGCCGAGCCGAGCCGCCAATTCGGCGACAACCCCGCCAGCCGGCTGATCGTCAGCGCGCCGGTCGAGTTGACCGAGCCGAACGGCGCCGAGACCATCGTGATGCTGCGGGTCGGCAACGAGAAGATGCTGGCGCGGGTGGCACCGGATACCCGCCTGGAGCCCGGAAAATTGGCGCAATTCGCCGTCGATACCCGCAAAATCTGCCTGTTCGACCCTGCCACGGAGCGACTGATCGCATGACCGATACACGCTATGGCTGTCTCGCCGGGCGCACCGTGCTGGTCACCGGCGGCGCCAGCGGCATCGGCGAGGCCTTCGTGCGCGCCTTCGCCGCCAATGGCGCGCGCGTCGGCTTGCTGGACCTCGATATCGATGCCGGCGCCGCGCTGGTGGCCGATATCGCCGCCAGCGGTGCGCCGCGCCCGGAATTCGTCGCCTGCGACCTGCTGGATATCCCGGCCCTGAAAGCCGCGTTCGCCACACTCCACGACC
>DATJEA010000299.1:0-9920 GCA_035497095.1 Acetobacteraceae bacterium
GGTGACAAGGCGGATGAGGCGCTGGGGGCGGTCAGGAAGCTAATCAGAAAGTAAGCGGCGCTTTTTTCGAAAAAGCGCGCAAAAAACTTCAGTCGCCTGGAACCGTTGGTCGGGCGGAGAGGGCAGAGTCTCCAACCCCCAAGGCGCTGCGCGCCGTCACAATATTTTCAGCGCGAAGCGCCGTCATGAAGTTTTTTTGCTTCTTTTTGTTCACAAAAAGAAGTTCTTCCTTATCTTACGCCACCGCCAGATGCACTCGGCCGCGGCCCATGCGCAGCACCAGGAAGCCGATCACCGCGAGGTTGAGCAGGTTGCTCAGCACGCCGAGTTGGAAGGCCGGCACGTAGGAGCCGGCGGCGTCGTAGACGATGCCGCCGAGCCAGCCGCCGGCGGCCATGCCGAGCAGGCCGCCGAACATCACCACTGGCACCCGCCAGCCGGCCTCGCTGGAGGCGAAGTGGTCGCGGATGGCCAGCACGTAGCTCGGCACCAGGCCGGAGAAGCCGAGGCCGAACGCGGCGGAGACGGCGTAGAGGCCGATCTCGGACTGGGTGGCGAGGAACAGCGCCAGGGTGATCATCTGGCAGACGGAGGAGACCAGCACGGTGCGCAGGCCGCCGATGCGGTCGGCCACCCAGCCCCAGAGTTGCCGGCTGAGGAAGGCGGAGGCGAGCAGCACCGAGAGCATGCCGGCGCCGGTGGAGGCGGAGAAGCCGATATCGGTGCAGAAGCTGACCAGGTGGACGCTGGGCAGCGCCATCGGGATGCAGCACAGGAAGATCGCGAAGGTCATCAGCCCGAGCACCAGGTTGGGGTGCAGGCCGAGGACGCGGCTGCCGGGCATCGGGCCGGCGCCGTAGCTGCCGTGGGCGGGCGGGCGCGGTGGCGGGTGCAGGAAGATGATCGCCAGCGGCAGCACGGCGATCGCCTCGACGATGGCGAACATGATGGCGGTCTGCTGCCAGCCCCAGCGCTGGATGCCGAGTTCGAACAGGATCGGCCAGATGGCGCCGGCGATGTACTGGCCGGAGGTGATCAATGCGAGGGCGGTGCCGCGCCGGCGGTCGAACCAGCGGCTGACATAGGTCATCAGCGGGGCGTTGAGGCAGCTATTGCCGAGCAGGCCGACGAACAGGCCGTAGCCGATATAGAGCGCCCAGTGGCCGCCGAGGGTGGAGATCGCCAGCCCGAGGGCTGCCATCATGGCGCCGAAGATGGTGATGCGGCGGACGCCGACGCGTTCGGCCAGCCAGCCCATCGGGATGCCGCCGACGCCGGTGCCGAACGAGGCCAGCGCGGCGGCCAGGGCGGGGACGGAGCGCGGCGCGTCGAGATCGGCGGCGATCGGCTTGAGGGCCACGACCAGCAGCAGCGGCGCGCCGTAGGTGACCGAGAACAATGCCAGGATGGCGAAGGCGACGAACCAGGAGGCGCGTGTTTCCACGCTTTGGCCGGGCATTATGCGGTGTCCTCGTCGGAAAGCGGCAGCCACTATCCGCCGGAAGCCGTGCCGGCGCCACCACCCCCAAGGAATGACGTTTTTTGGTTCTTTTTTTCAAAAATGAACCGCTTGCTTCACTTTGCTGCTGGCGTTGATGCCTCGGTGTAAGTTTCAACGAAGCGCTCCAGCCGGTTCATCGCCTCGGTGAGCAACTCGGGGCTTTTGGCGTAGCAGAGCCGGACGTAGTGCTCGGCGCCGCGGCCGAAGGCGGTGCCGGGGGCCATGCCGATGCCGGCCTCGGTGACCGCGCGTTTGCAGAATTGCAGCGTGTCGGTGACGCCGTCGACCGAGAACATGGCGTAGAAGGCGCCCTGGGTGGGGATGTTGCGGACGCGTTTCATGCGGCCGAGGCGGTCATTGACGATGGCGCGGCCGGCGCCGCAGCGGGCGGCGAAGGATTTTACGAACTCCTCACCGTGCTCCAGTGCCGCGATGGCGCCCCATTGCAGGAATTCCGGGGCGCCGGAGGTGGAGAACTGGATCAGGTTCTCGAACGGCTGGCGGGCGCCTTCCGGGTAGACCACCCAGCCGAGGCGCCAGCCGGTCATCGCCCAGGCCTTGGAGAACGAGTTCACGACGAATACCGGGTCGGTGGGTTCGGCGATCTGCAGGAAGGAGAAGGCGGCGTTCCGGTCGTAGACGGTGCGGTGGTAGACCTCGTCGGACAGGATGGCGATGTTCTTTTCGCGGGCGAAGGCGAGCAGGGCGCGGGCCTCTTCGGGGGTGATCATCCAGCCGGTGGGGTTGCCGGGGGAGGCCAGGTAGATGGCGCGGGTGCGGGCGTCGCAGGCGGTGTAGACGGCGTCGAGATTTAGCTGCCAGCCGGCGTTGCCGGCGCTCATCGGCACTTCGCGGATGCTGGCGCCGTTGATCTGCATGGCGCGCAGGATGTTCGGCCAGGAGGGGGTGATGGCGACCACGTTGTCGCCGGTGGTGACGGTGGCCTGGGCGATCACGGCGACGGCGGTCATGCCGGAACTGGTCAGTGCGACGCGGGATTCCGGCAGGTCGACGCCGTAGATGCGCTTGTTATAGGCGACGATGGCCTGGCGCATCGCCGGGATGCCGCGGTCGGGGGTGTAGAAGGTCTTGCCTTCCTTCAGCGCCTTGGCGGCGGCGTCGCAGATGAAATCCGGGGTCGGGATGTCCGGCTCGCCGGCGAACATGCCGATGACATCCGGCTTGCCGAACCCCATGTGCCAGACCTCGACGATGGGTGACTCTTCGAGCTGCTCGATGGCGTCGCGGATGATGGACATGGGGGCGCTCCGGATGGCGGGAAGGGCGCGCATGCAAGCCTCGCGCGGCGGCTACGTCAACCGGCGACCCGGGTTCATATCGGTATGGGCCGATACCATGTGACACGAGAACAAGGAGGATGTGCCATGTTCGAGAAGATCCATGCGCCCGATAACGTGCTGGCGTTCCGGATGAGCGGCACCATCTCGGCCGCCGATGTCGGGCGTTATCGCGAGACTGCCAGGTGGGCGCTGGCCGGCGGCGGCGATATCGGCATCTGCTGCGATCTCACTGGTCTGGCGGATATCGAGGCGGCGGCGATGCTGCCGGGACTGCTGGCGGATTTCGCGGTGTGGCGGCATATCGGGCGGATCAAGCGGCTGGCGATGGTTTCGGACAAGCAGTGGCCAGGCGGCATGGTGGGGCTGCTGGGCGCCTGGCTGCCGACGCCGGAGATGCGCGCGTTTGCCGCCCATGAGGGCGAGCTGGCGGTGCGCTGGGCGGCCGAGCGCACGCCGCTGCCGGCCGACCGCCGCCCAGGGATGCGGATGCTGAAGACGTCGGAGCCGGGCGTCGGCGCGTTCGAGGTCGATGGACCGGTGCTGCGGCAGGACGTGCGCGCGGTGGTGGCCGACCTGGAGGCGTTGCTGGCCGCACCCGGCAAGCTGCGGATGCTGGGGCGAATCAGCCATTTCGCCGGCTTCGATCCGGCGGTGGTGCTGGATGGCGGGCTGTTGCAGATGAAGGCCGAGACGCTGCGCAAGCTGGAGCGCTACGCCATCGTCGGCGCGCCGGCGTGGATGGCGCGGGTGGCGGGCATGGTCGGCAAGCTGATGCCGCAGATCGAGATCCGTATCTTTACGCTGTCCGAAGAGGCCGCGGCCTGGGAGTGGATCGGCGCCCATCCGGCCGACTGAATTGCGATCATCGGCTTGACCGCGGGCGGGGGCGCTGGTGTTGTCCTGCGGTCGCACCCTGCGGAGGACCGCCATGACCCGCCTGCTCGCCGCCGCCTTGGCCGCGTTCGCCACTGTTGCAGTGGCCCACGCCGCGCCGAAGGACAGCATCGTGATCGGCATGACGCTGGAACCGCCGATGCTGGACCCTACCGCGGGCGCGGCAGCCGCGATCGGCGAGGTGACCTATCGCAATATTTTCGAGGGGCTGACGGCGCTGGACTCGGCGATGCAGGTGCATCCGCTGCTGGCGAAAAGCTGGACGGTGTCGCCGGACGGCCTGGTCTACGACTTCAAGCTGCAACCGGGGGTGACGTTCTCCGACGGGGCGCGGTTCGATTGCAGCGTGGTGAAATTCACCTACGACCGGGCGGCCGGGCCGGACAGCGTGAACGCCCATAAGAGCAAGTTCGAGCCGATCGCCTCGGTCGCCTGCCCGGACCCGCTGACCGCGGTGGTGACGCTGAAGCGGCCGACCGGCGCGTTTCTGGTGGACATGGGCACCAATGACGCGGTGATGGTCTCGCCGGTTTCGGCGGCGAACAACAAGACCAACCCGATCGGCACCGGACCCTACAAGCTGGCGCGCTGGGCCAAGGGCGACCGGGTGGAACTGGTGCTGAATCCGAGCTATTGGGGCCCCAAGCCGCCGATCAGCCGGGTGACCTTCCGCTTCATCGCCGACCCCTCGGCGGCGGCGGCGGCGGTGATGGCCGGCGACGTGGACGCCTTCCCGCTGTTCCCGGCGCCGGAGACGCTGGACCAGTTCCGCGCCGACAAGCGCTTTCATGTGCAGATCGGCACCACCTCCGGCAAGACCATCATGTCGTTGAACGACGCCCGCAAGCCGTTCGACGACATCCGGGTGCGCCGCGCGCTGGCCTATGCGATCGACCGCAAGGCGCTGGTGGACGCGCTGGGCAGCTACGGCACGCCGATCGGCTCGCATTTTGTGCCGGGCGATGCCGGCTATGTGGATCTGACCGGCGCCTATCCGTACAACCCGGCCAAGGCCAAGGAGTTGCTGAAGGAGGCCGGCATCAAGCCCGGCTTCACCATGACGATTTCGCTGCCGCCGCCGAGCTATGCAAGGCGTGGCGGCGAGGTGATCGCGGCGATGCTGGCCGAGGTGGGGATCACCGCCAAGCTGGCGCCGATCGAATGGGCGCAGTGGCTGGACGTGGTGTTCAAGCAATCGGATTTCGACGCCACCATCATCAGCCATGTCGAGCCCGGCGATATCGGCATCTACGCTCGCGATAAATACTACTTCAACTATCACAGCCCCGAGTTCAACGCGCTGTACAAGAAATACGCCGAAACCAACGATCCGGCCGAGCGGCTGAAGCTGGTGGGCGAATTGCAGCGCAAACTCTCCGAGGATGAGCCGAACGTGTTCCTGTTCGCGCTGGCCAAGGTGGGGGTGTGGAACAGCAAGCTGCGCGGGCTGTGGCCGAATGAGCCGATTTTCGCCAATGTGGTGTCGGAGATGAACTGGGCACCGTAAGGAAGGATCTTCTTTTTGTGAACAAAAAGAAGCAAAAAAACTTTTCATCCATTGCTGCCCCACCGACAGGACTCCAATGGATGAAGTTTTTTGGTTCTTTTTTTCAAAAAAGAACCGCTTCCTGACTCATGCTGGGTTTCGCGGGACGCCGATTGATCGCCTTGGTGCTGACGCTGTTCGCCGCTTCTTTGGTGGTGTTCCTGGTGCTTCAGGTGCTGCCCGGCGATCCCGCGAGCCTGATGCTCGGCACCGAGGCGCAGCCCGACACGCTGGCGGCGCTGCGGCATCAGATGGGGCTGGACGTGCCGGCGCCGACCCGCTTCATCACCTGGATCTGGGGCCTGGTGCGCGGCGATTTCGGGGTCAGCTACACCTATAGCGTGCCGGTGGCCGAGTTGATCCGTGGCCGGATGGTGGTGACCGTGCCGCTGGCGCTGATGGCGATCTGCATTTCCGTCGGCGTGGCGCTGCCGGTCGGCGTGCTGGCGGCGGCGCGGCGTGGGCGGGGGGCCGATGTGGCGAGCATGGGGGTAGCGCAGCTTGGCGTGGCGCTGCCGAATTTCTGGCTGGGGATTCTGCTGATCCTGCTGTTCGCGGTGTATCTGCGCTGGGTGCCGGCCGGCGGCTTTCCCGGCTGGGATGCCGGGGCGTGGCCGGCGCTCCGGGCGCTGCTGCTGCCGGCGCTGTCGCTCGGGCTGCCGCAGGCGGCGATCCTGTCGCGCATCACCCGCTCCTCGGTGCTGGAGACGCTGGGCGAGGATTTCGTGCGCACCGCGCGGGCCAAGGGGCTCTCCCGCCGCGCCGCGCTGTGGCGGCATGCGGTGCCGAACGCGCTGGTGCCGGTGGTGACCATCATCGGCCTGCAATTCAGCTTCCTGCTGGCCGGCACGGTGATCGTGGAGAATGTGTTCGCGCTGCCGGGCCTGGGCCGGCTGATGTTCCAGGCGATCGCCCAGCGCGACCTGATCGTGGTGCAGGACCTGGTGGTGCTGCTGGCCGGCAGCGTGATCGTGGTCAACTTCGTGGTCGATATCGCCTATGGCGTGCTGGACCCGCGATTGTCGCGCGGAGGCGCGCAATCATGAAAATATGCGGCGGCGCCGGATGAAGGGGCGCTGGAACCTGCTGGCCGGCGGGCTGGTCACCACGATCGTGCTGGCGGCGGCGCTGCTGTCGGTGGTGTGGACGCCGTATTCGCCGACCCGGATCGACATCCTGCACAAGCTGGCCGGGCCGTCGGCGGCGCATTGGCTGGGCACCGATCCGTTCGGGCGCGACGTGCTGTCGATGATCATGGCCGGCGCGCGCAATTCGCTGCTGGTGGCGGTGATCGCGGTGGCGCTGGGGGCATCCTGTGGCATCCCGCTGGGGGCGCTGGCGGCGGCGCGCGGCGGCTGGCTGGATGGGCTGGTGATGCGCGGCACCGACCTCGCCTTCGCCTTTCCGGCGCTGCTGACGGCGGTGATGATCACCGCACTGGCCGGGCCGGGGGCGGGCAATGCGATGATCGCGATCGGCATTTTCAACATCCCGGTGTTCGCCCGGCTGACGCGGGGTGCGGCGCTGCCGGTGTGGAAGCGGGAGTTCATTCTGGCGGCGCGGGCGGCCGGGCGCGGCGACGTGGCGATCACGCTGGATCACGTGCTGCCGAACATCGCCGCCGTGCTGCTGGTGCAGGCGACCATCCAGTTCGCGCTCGGCATCATCGCCGATGCCGGGCTCTCTTATCTCGGCCTCGGCACCCAGCCGCCGGCGCCGAGCCTGGGCAAGATGCTGAACGACGCACAGACCTATATCTACAAGGCGCCGCTGCTGGCGGTGTTTCCCGGCCTCGCCATCGTGCTGGCGGTGCTGGGGCTGAACCTGCTGGGCGACGGGCTGCGCGACCTGCTCGACCCACGGCTGCGGCGGGCGCGCTGATGCTCAACGTGCAAGGCTTGTCGGTGACGATCGGGGCGGCGCCGATCCTGTCCGGCGTGACGTTCGCGCTGGCGCGGGGTGAGACGCTGGGGCTGGTCGGCGAATCCGGCAGCGGCAAGTCGATGACGGCGCTGGCGGTGATGGGCCTGTTGCCGGAGCGGGCGCGGGCCGGCGGGCGGGTGATGTTCGGCGAGACCGAATTGCTGACGGCCGACGAGGCGGCATTATGCGCGCTGCGCGGCCGGCGGATCGGCATGGTGTTCCAGGAGCCGATGACGGCGCTGAACCCGCTGTCCAGCATCGGCCGGCAGATCGCCGAGCCGTTGCGGCTGCATCTGCGGCTGTCGCGCGGCGAGGCCGGCGCGCGGGTGCGGCATCTGCTGGACCGGGTCGGGCTGCCGGCGCCACGGTTTCAGCCTGGCCTGTATCCGCATCAGCTCTCCGGCGGGCAGCGGCAGCGGGTGATGCTGGCCATCGCGCTGGCCTGCGGGCCGGACCTGCTGATCGCCGACGAGCCGACCACGGCGCTCGATGTCACCATCCAGGCGCAGATTCTCGGCCTGATCGGCGATATCACCGCCGAGCGCGGCATGGGGCTGCTGCTGATCACCCATGACCTCGGGGTAGTGAGCCGCAGCGTGCGGCGGGTGATGGTGATGTATGCCGGGCGGGTGGTGGAACAGGGGGCTACGGCCGAGGTGTTCGCGGCGCGGCGCCACCCCTACACGCGCGGGCTGTTCGCCGCCTCGCCGCATGGCAGGCCGCCGGGTCCGGGCGCGCGGTTGCAGGCGATCGCCGGCCAGGTGCCGGAGGCCGGGCACCTGCCGCAAGGCTGCGCCTTCGCGCCGCGCTGCCCACGGGTGCAGCCGGATTGCCTGCCGGCGCCGCCGCCGCTGGTCGATGGCGTGGCCTGCCTGCATCCGTTCGAGGCGCCATGAGCGCGCTGTTGCAGGTGGAGGAGCTGGTGCGCGACTACCGAAGGCCCGGCGCCGGCATGTTCGGCCGGGCGCCGCGGCTGCGGGTGCTGCACGGCGTGTCGCTGACCGTGGCGGCCGGCGAGGCGCTGGGCATCGTCGGCGAATCCGGCTGCGGCAAATCCACGCTGGCGCGGGCGGTGATGGCGCTGGAGCGGCCGCAGGCGGGGCGGGTGGTGTTCGCCGGCGCCGACCTGTTCGCGCTCGACCGGCGCGCCTTGCGGGCGGCGCGGCGCGGCTTCCAGGCGATCTTCCAGGACCCGTATGGCTCGCTGGACCCGCGCCAGACCGTGGCGCGGATCATCGCCGAGCCGGTGGCGGCGCTGGAGCGCGGCACCAGCGCCGTACAGCGCCGGGCGCGGGTGCTGGCGGCGCTCGACGAGGTGGGGCTGCCGGCGAGCGCCGCCGGCAAATACCCACACGAGTTCTCCGGCGGCCAGCGCCAGCGCATCGCCATCGCCCGCGCGCTGGTGACCCGCCCGGCGCTGATCGTCGCCGACGAGCCGGTCTCGGCGCTGGATGTGTCGGTGCAGGCGCAGGTGCTGAACCTGATGCTGGACCTGCGCGAGCGGCTCGGCGTGGCGATGCTGTTCATCAGCCACGACCTTGGCGTGGTGCGCTGGGTGACCGAGCGCGTGGCGGTGATGTTCGCCGGCCGCATCATCGAGGAAGGCCCGACCCAGCGCGTGTTCGACGCGCCGCTGCACCCCTATACCAAGGCGCTGGCCGACGCCGTGCCGCGCCCGGACGCGCCAGCCAGCCGCGTCGCCGAACCGGGCGAGCCGGCGGCGCAGGGCTGCCCGTACGCACCGCGCTGCCCGCTGGTGCAGCCGCGCTGCCGGGTGGTGGTGCCCGAACTCCGCACCGTGGGGATGCAACGGGTGGCTTGCCACGAAGTGTAGCAAGGCAAGACTTCTTTTTTGAAAAAAAGACGCAAAAAACTTCATTCGCCTTGCAACAGCGGGGATGCCGAGGCTGCGTACACTCCAATGATTGAAAAGTTTTTTTGCTTCTTTTTGTTCACAAAAAGAAGACCTTACTTCACCCTTGCCACCCGCAGCGCATTGGTCGTCCCGGTCTGCCCGAACGGCAACCCGGCGATCACCACGATCTCGCTGCCACGCGGGGCGACGCCTTCCGCGACGGCGGTGCGGGTCGCGCATTGCACCGTTTCGGTCATCGAGCGCACTTCCGGCGTGGTGACGGCGTGCACGCCCCACACCAGCGCCATGCGGCGGGCGGTTTGCAGCGACGGGGTGAGGCCCATGATCAGCACGTCCGGCCGCTCGCGGGCGGTGCGCAGCGCGGTGCTGCCGGAGGCGGTGAAGGCGCAGATCGCGCTGGCGCCGATGGTGTGGGCGATCTGCCGGGCGGCGGCGGCGATGGCGTCGGCGGTGGAGTGTTCCGGCGGCAGGCGCGAGGATTCGATGGTGGCGCGCCAGCCATCGTCCTGCTCCACGCGGGCGACGATGCGGTCCATGATGTTGACCGCCTCGTAGGGGTATTGCCCGGCGGCGGTCTCGGCCGAGAGCATCACCGCGTCCGCACCGTCGAACACCGCGGTGGCGACGTCCGACGCCTCGGCGCGGGTGGGGGCGGGGGCGGTGATCATGCTTTCCAGCATCTGGGTGGCCACCACCACCGGGCGGCCGAGCGCGCGGGCGGCGCGGACGATGCGCTTTTGCGCGAGCGGCACCTCCTCGGGCGGCAGTTCAACGCCGAGATCGCCGCGCGCGACCATCACCGCGTCCGACAGGGCCAGGATGGCGTCGAGGTTTTCCAGCGCCTGCGGCTTTTCCATCTTGGTCATGATCCAGGCGCGG
>DATJEA010000300.1:0-8170 GCA_035497095.1 Acetobacteraceae bacterium
CTCGTCCGGCGCGCTGCGCAGCAGGGCCGCGGTGTAGGGGTGGCGCGGGCGGGCGAACACCTCGGCGGTCCGCCCCTGCTCGACGATCTCGCCGGCATACATCACCGCCACCCGGTCGGCGATCTCGGCCACCACCGGCAGCGAATGGGTGACGAACAGCATCGCCAGCCCGCGCTCCCGCTTCAGGTCGGCCAGCAGGTCGAGCACCTGGGCCTGGATGGTGACGTCCAGCGCCGTGGTCGGCTCGTCGGCGATCAGCAGGCGGGGCGAATTGGCGATGGCGATGGCGATCATCACCCGCTGGCGCATGCCGCCCGATAGCTCGTGCGGATAGGCGCCGGCGCGGGATTCGGGGTCGGGGATGCCGACCCGCTTCAGCAGCGCGATCGCCTCGGCGGCGGCATCGGCCTGCGGGCGGTGGGCGCGCACCGCCTCGGCGATCTGCGCGCCGACCCGGTACACTGGGTTGAGGCTGCTGGACGGGTCCTGGAAGATCATCGCCATGGCGCCGCCGCGCAGCCGCCGCAGCCCGTCCTCCGGCAGCGCCAGCAGGTCGACGCCGTCCAGCCTGGCACTGCCGGCGACCACCCGTGCCGCACCCGGCAGCAGGCCGGTGATCGCCAGGCTGGTCAGCGACTTGCCGGAGCCGCTTTCGCCGACCAGCGCCAGGGTTTCGCCGGCATTGATCGACAGCGACAGGTCACGCACCGGCTCGAAATGGCCGTCCGGCGTGTCGATGCGGATGGTCAGGCCGCGCAGGTCGAGCATCGCCCTTGTGGGCGGCAGCAGGCCGGGCAGCAGCCGGTCGAGCAGGAAGCGGCGCGGGCGATAGGCGGGATGCGGGTCGGTGGCGTCGCGCAGCCCGTCGCAGACCGCGTTCATCGCCAAAATGGTCAGCGTCAGCGCCGCACAGGGCCACAGGAGCAGCAGCGGCGACTGCGCCATGGTGGCGCGCGCGGCGCCGATCATCAGCCCCCAGGACGGCAACGGCGGCACCACGCCGAGGCCGAGGAAGGAGAGGCCGGATTCCAGCACTACGGCGGAGGCCGCCGAGAGGCTGAACTGCACCAGCACCGGCCCGCCGATATTCGGCAGGATGGTGCGCAGCATCACCCGCGGCTTGCCGGCGCCGAGCACCCGCATCGCCTCCACGTAATCCTGGCTGCGCACCGTCAGCACCCCGGCATAGGCGACGCGGGTGAAGCCCGGCACGTAGACCAGCGCCAGCACCGGGATCAGCGTCGCCGCCCCCGGCCCGGCCAGGGTCACCACCAGCAGCGCCAGCAGCAGCGGCGGGAAGCACAGCAGCACGTCGATCGAGCGCAGCGTGACCATCTCGACGATGCCGCGCAGGAAACCGCCCAGCACCCCCAGCGCCACGCCGACCACGCAGGCGATCGCCGAGGCCGAGAACGCCACCGTCAGCGACACCCTGGCGCCCCAGATCAGCCGGGTCAGCACGTCGCGGCCGAACTCGTCCTGGCCGAGCCAGTGCGCCGCCGAGGCACCGGCCAGCCGATGCGCCACGTCCATTACGACCGGGTTGGGCAGCGGCAGCACCGGCGCCAGCAGCGCCAGCAGCACGATGGCGCCGAAACCGGCAATCGCCGCCCACGGATAGCGGCTCATCCGCGCCGCACCCTGGGGTCCAGCACGCCATAGAGGATGTCCACCGCGAGATTCAGCACCACGAACAGCACCGAGATCACCAGCACGATGCCGACCACCTCCGGGTAGTCGCGCCCGTTCACCGCGGTGACCAGCAGGCCGGAGAGGCCGGGCCAGTTGAACACGTATTCCACCAGCACGGTGCCGCCGAGCAGCGTGCCCATGTGCAGCGCCAGCACGGTGACCACCGGCATCAGCGCGGTGCGCACCACGTGGCGCCGCAGCACCAGGTGCTGCGCCACACCCTTGGCGCGGGCGGTGCGCACGTAGTCCTTCAGCATCACGTCGAGCACCGCGGTACGGGTCATGCGGAACATCACCGCGCCGAGGCCGAGGCCGATGGTCAGCGCCGGCATCGCCAGCACCAGCAGATGCCGGCCCGGATCCTGCGCGAAGCCGACATAGCCGCCGGCCGGCACCCAGCGCAGCCATTGCGCGAACACCATCACCATCAGGGTGCCGACCACGAACACCGGCACCGCCAGTGCGAGGCCGGCACACCAGCCGGCCATCCGGTCGAACACGCCGCCGCGCCGGATCGCGGCAAAGGTGCCGCCGGGGATGCCGACCAGCACCGCGAAGATCGCCGCCGCCAGGATCAGTTCCAGCGTGCGCGGCAGGCGGCGGGCGATCTCGGCGGAAACCGAGCTGTCATCCATCATCGAGCGGCCGAGATCGAAATGCAGCAGGCCCAGCATATGGTCGCGGTATTGCACCAGGATCGGCCGGTCGAGCCCCATCTGCTGGCGCAATTCGGCGACGATGGCAGGGTCGGGCGAGGCGCCGCCCTGGCTCAGCAGCAGCTCCGCCGGGTCGCCCGGCACCAGATGGATCGCCAGGAACACGATGCTGGCGACCACCCAGATCAGGGCGAGCGAGATGCCGATGCGGCGCAGCAGCCAGCCCATCACCCCGTGCCGTAGACGGCGGCGGCCAGATCGGGCGCGATACGGCCCTCGGCGACATCGCGCGCCACCTGGGCGGCCGGGCGTTCGGCGGGCGGGCCGTAGCCGCCGGCGCCGGAGGTGATGATCTCCACCACGTCGCCGGCCCTGAGCCCGCCGCTGCCATGTTCGAACGGCGCGACGCCCTGGCTGTAGCGGAAGCCGCCCATGCCGCCGGGCAGCCCGCCGGCCAGCCCCCAGGGCGGCGCATGGAGGCGCGAGCCGTCGACGCGCAGCCGGCACTCGGCCTCGGCGCGATACACCCGCCGCAGCCCCATGCCGCCACGCTGCCGGCCGGCGCCGCCGGAGCCGTCCACCAGCTCGTAGCGCAGCAGGGTCAGCGGATATTCCAGCTCCAGCGCCTCGACCGGCAGGTTGGAGGTGTTGGTGAGATGGACGTGCACGCCGTCCAGCCCGTCGCGATGCGCCCGTGCGCCGGAGCCGCCGCCGATGGTCTCCAGATACACCCACAGCTTGCCGTCCTTGGGGTGCTGGCCGACGAAGGTGGCCGAGAAGCAGGCTCCGTTGCAGGCGGCGATCACCCGCTCCGGCACCGCCTGGAACAGCGCGCCGTGGATCAGGTCGACCACGCGCTGGCAGGCGGCCAGCCGGCCGTTGACCGCCGCCGGATGCCGGCAGTGCAGCACGGTGCCCTCGGGGGCGGTGACGGTGAGCGGCCGGGCCAGGCCGGAATTCGGCAGAATGGTCGGGTCCACCACCGTCTTGACGCCGTAATACACCGCCGACAGCAGCGCGGTGTAGGTCATGTTGATGCCGGCGCGGGCCTGTGGCGGGCTGTCGAAATGCAGCCGCATGGTGTCGCCGGCGACCTCGATCCGGCAGGCGAACTGCATCTCGCCGTCCAGCTCCGGGCTGTCGAACGTGTCGGCAAACTCGTAGACGCCGTCCGGGATCGCGGCGATGCCGGCGCGCATCTTGCGCTCGGCGTAGTCCTGCAGCGCGCGGCCGGCGGCCAGCACCACCTTGGTGCCGTATTTGCCGCACAGCGCCTGCATCCGCGCCACGCCCAAGCGATTGGCCGCCATCTGCGCGCGCAGGTCGGAGAGCCGTTCGCGCGGCACCTGGCAGTTCAGCAGGATCAGGTTCAGCACGTCCTGCTGCACCTCGCCGGCGCGATACAGCCGCACCGGCGGAATCCGCAGCCCCTCCTGGTAGATATGCGCATGGCCGCGATCGGCGAAATCGGCGTGGTGCGCGAGATTCACCGCCCAGGCGACGATCGCGCCATCGGCGAAGATCGGCTCGGCCAGCACGATATCCGGCAGATGCGTGCCGCCGCCCTCATAGGCGTCGTTGCCGGCGAACACGTCGCCGGGCTGCATCTGCTCCACCGGATGCCGTTTCAGGATATGCGGCAGCAGGCCGATGAAGCTGCCGAGATGCATCGGGATATGCTCGGCCTGGCACAGCGTGTTGCCCTCGGTATCGAACAGCGCGGTGGAGCAGTCCCGCCGCTCCTTGATGTTGGTGGAGTAGCTGGCGCGCACCAGCGCCTCGCCCATTTCCTCGGCGATCGAGGCGAAGGCGCTGCCGATGACTTCGACGGTGATCGGATCGACGGTGATGGGAGCGACATCATTCATGCGACCGTCTCCAGGATCAGGTTCAGGTATGGCTCGACGAAGGCGGTCATGCCGGGCAGCACCACCGTGGTGGCGTCCATCTGCTCGACGATCGCCGGGCCGGTGAAGCGGTTGCCGGCGGCCAGTCTGTCACGATCATAGACCGGGCAGGCGACAAATCCGCCGGCTTCCGGCAGCCAGACCTCGCGCGCGCCGATGATGGCGCCCGAGGCGTCCGGCCCGGCGTCCGGCTGCGCCACGAACTCGGCCTTGCGCACAATGCCGGCCGCCTCCACCCGGAAGGTGACCAGTTGCACCGTCTCGCCCTCGGCGACGAAGCCATACAGCCGCTTATGCGCCGCGGCGAAGCCGGCAGCCAGCGCGGCGAGGCTGGCCGGGGTTACCGCGCCGTCGGGCAGCGGGATCGGCAATTCGTAGTTCTGCCCGGCGTAGCGCATGTCCACGGTGCGGGTCAGCCGGCGGGCGGCCGGTTCGATCTGTTCTTCCGCGAACCATGCCTCGGCGCGCTCGGCCAGGCCGGCAAACGCCTCGCCGATCGCCGGCAATTCGCGCTCATCGAGCGTGGCCAGCCGGGTGGCGGCGAAATCGGCGCGCAGATCGGTCAGCAGCAGGCCGACCGCGCACAGAATGCCCGGATTGCGCGGCACCAGGATACGGCTGATGTCCAACTCGCGGGCCAGCCGTGCCGCGTGCAGCGGGCCGGCGCCGCCGAACGCCATCAGCGTGTAGTCGCGCGGGTCGTGGCCGCGCTGCACCGAGATCACCCGGATCGCCTTGGCCATGTTGGCGGTGACCACCGAGATGATGCCCTGGGCGGTCGCCATCGGCTCCATGCCAAGCTGCTCCGCCAGCCGGCCGATCGCCGCCCGCGCCAGGTCCTGGCGCACCGCCATGCGGCCACCGAGCAGATGCGTCGGATTCAGCGTCTGCAATACCACGTTGGCGTCGGTCACGGTCGGCTCGGTGTTGCCGCGATCGTAGCAGACCGGGCCGGGGTCGGCGCCGGCGCTGCGCGGGCCGACCTTCAGCAAGCCGCCGCTGTCGACATGGGCGATCGAGCCGCCGCCGGCGCCGACGGTATGGATATCCAGCATCGGCGCCTTGATCGGGTAGCCATGCACCACCGCCTCGCTGGCCAGCCGGCACTCGCCGCCGGCCAGCAGCGCCACATCGCTGCTGGTGCCGCCCATGTCGAAGGTGATCAGGTGATCGATACCGGCCAGCCGGCCCACCGCCTGCGCCCCCACCACGCCGGTGGAGGGGCCGGACAGCACGGTGCGCACCGGCAGGCGCGACGCCGCCTCGAAGCCGATCACGCCGCCGTTGGACTGGGTCATATGCGGCGTCGCCGCCACGCCGAGTGCGGCCAGCCGGTCGGCCAGGCGGCGTATATAGCCGCGCATCACCGGGCCGAGATAGGCGTTCACCACCGCGGTGGAGAGCCGCTCGTATTCGCGGAACTCGGGCGCCACCTCGTGCCCGGCGCAGGCGAACGCCTCAGGGAATTCCTCCGCCAGGATGCGCATCGCCGCCTGCTCGTGCTCCGGCCGCACGAAGCCATAGAGAAATGAGACCGCCACCGCCTTGACGCCGGCCGCCTTCAGCGCCCGCGCCGCGACGCGCACCGCCGCCTCGTCGAGCGCGATCTCCACCGTGCCGTCATGGCGGACCCGCTCGGCAACCTCCAGCCGCAGATCGCGGGTCACCAGCACCGCCGGCTTGTCGGCCTGCATGTCGTACAGCTCGGGCCGCTTCTGCCGGCCGATCTCCAGCAGGTCGCGGAACCCGTCGGTGGTGATCAACCCGGTGGCGGCACCGCGATGCTGGATCAACGCATTGGTGGCAACCGTGGTGCCGTGGCCGAAATAGCCGACCGCGCCGGCACTGGCGCCGACCAATGCCATGCCCTGCTCGATGCCTTCGGCGATGCCGCGCGACGGGTCGTCGGGGGTGGAGGGCACCTTCCACACCGCCACCAGGCCGGTGGCCTCCTCGAACAGGCAGACATCCGTGAAGGTGCCGCCGGAATCCACGCCGATCCGCCACGCCATGCGCCGCTCCCTGTGCTGTGCGGCAGCGTTTCAGATCATGGCGGACGCTGCAAGGCCCGGAAAGCGCTGTTTGTGCCTGAACAAAGCGGCAGCGGCGATCGGGCGGGCGGGCGTTACGGCAGCAGCGCCCGCAACGCCTCCAGCTCGCGCAGCGTGGCGCTCAGCAGCGCGCGCAGGCGCTCGACCTCCTGGCCGTTGCTCTGGCTTTCGGCCGGGCGAGCCGGCGGCCGGGTGGCGCGCGGCGCGGCGGCGGGGGCCGGCGGCAGGCCGGGCATCGGCAGTTGCGGGTCGGTGTCGGCGCGCGCCGCGCCACGCTCGGCCTCGGCGTCGGCCCGTTCGTCCGGGGTCGGCGGCGGAATATCGTCGGACAGCCGGCCGCCGCCTTCGCGCAGCAGGCGCTGCACGCCCTTGATGGTATAGCCCTGGATATAAAGCAAATCCGAGATCCGTCGCAGCAGCGCGATATCATCCGGACGGTAATAGCGCCGCCCGCCGCCGCGCTTCAGCGGCTTCACCTGCGGAAACCGCGTCTCCCAGAAGCGCAGCACATGCTGCGGGATATGCAGTTCGTCGGCCACCTCGCTGATGGTGCGGAATGCGTTCGGCGCCTTGCGGGCACGGGTTGCCTTGGGGTCGTCGGTATCGAACTGGGCGGGCAGCGTGTCGCTGCCGTTCATTCATCGTCTCCGGCCGGCGGCGTCATGTGGTTGACATGCGCCTTCAGCACCTGGCTCGGCCGGAACACCAGCACCCGGCGCGGCAGGATCGGCACCTCCACCCCGGTTTTCGGGTTGCGGCCGATGCGGCGGCCCTTCTGGCGCACAGAAAACGTACCGAACCCACTGATCTTGACGGATTCTCCACTCTCAAGCGCAATGCACATGCGCTCCAGCACGGTCTCAAGAAGATCGGCTGACTCGTTGCGGGAGAGCCCGACCTCGGTGTAGATCGTTTCGGTGAGTTGGGCGCGCGTGACGGTGTTCATGGGCTGACGCTATTCAGCCCAGCGCCCGGCGTCAACAATAGTCTGAAAACAACCGCTTGCAGAGCGTCGATTTCGCCGCCGTCGGGCGAAATAGTTACAGCCTGACCAGCGCCGAGCCCCAGGTCAGCCCGCCGCCCAGCGCCTCCATCAGCACCAGTTGGCCGCGCTTGATGCGGCCGTCGGCGTAGGCTGCGGCCAGCGCCAGCGGAATCGAGGCGGCCGAGGTGTTGGCGTGCTCGGCCACCGTGGTCACCACCCGCTCCGGCGCGATGCCGATGCGTTTGCCGACTGCCTCGATGATGCGCATGTTGGCCTGGTGCGGCACCAGCCAGTCCACGTCGTCGATGCTCAGCCGGTTGGCCTCCAGCGCCTCGCCCACCGCCTCGGCCAGCCTGGTGACGGCGTGGCGGAACACTTCGCGGCCGTTCATCACCAGATGGCCGGGCTTGTCCGGCTGGCCGACCGAACCATCGACATACAGGATGTCACCCAGCTCGCCCTGGGCGTGCAGATGGGTGGACAGGATGCCGCTGGCCGGCCCCTCGCCGCCCTGCTCGGCACGCAGCAGCACCGCGCCGGCGCCGTCGCCGAACAGCACGCAGGTGCCGCGGTCCTGCCAGTTCATGATCCGCGAATACACCTCGGCACCGATCACCAGCACATTCCGCGCCGAGCCGGCGCGGATCAGCGCGTCGCCGATCGCCAGCCCGTAGATGAAGCCGCTGCATGCCGCCGAGATATCGAACGCGAAGCCGCCGGCGCCGAGTGCCGCCTGCACCCGCACCGCGGTGGCCGGAAAGGCCTGGTCGGGCGTGGCGGTGGCCAGGATGATCGCATCCACCGCGCTCGCCGCCACCCCGGCATCGTCGAGCGCCGCCTGTGCCGCCCGCGCGCCCATCATGGCGCAACTCTCCCCGG
>DATJEA010000301.1:0-1519 GCA_035497095.1 Acetobacteraceae bacterium
CTGCCACATCTGCAAACCCGGTTCGGCGACCAACTGGAAGCCGAAATGGCGGCGATGGGCGAACCGGCGCCGCTTGACCTGCGGGTCAACATCCTGAAGGGCAGCCGCGACGAGGCGATCGCCGCCCTGGCCGGCGAATCGATCGAAGCGGCGCCGACCCCGCTGTCGCCCTGGGGCCTGCGCATCGCCGGGCGGCGGCTGGTCTCCTCGGGCGCGGCCTTCCAGTCCGGCCTGGTGGAAATCCAGGACGAGGGCAGCCAGATCCTTGCCGCGCTGGTCGATGCACGGCCGCAGATGCGGGTGGCCGACTGGTGCGCCGGCGCCGGCGGCAAGACCCTGGCGCTGGCGATGACGATGCAGAACGGCGGCCATATCGTCGCCTGCGATGTCTCGGTGCCCCGGCTGGATGGCGCGGTGCGCCGGCTGCGGCGGGCCGGGGTGCATAACGTCGAGCGTCACCTGATCGAGCCCGGCAGCAAATGGAGCAAGCGGCGGGCGGCGAGTTTCGACCGCGTGCTGGTCGACGCCCCCTGCACCGGCACCGGCACCTGGCGGCGCAACCCGGACGCCCGCAGCCGCCTCGTCGAGCGCGATCTGCTGGAATTGGTGGACAAGCAGGCCGGCATCCTGGCGGCCGCCGCACGGCTGGTTCGCGCCGGCGGGCGACTGGTCTATGCTACCTGCTCGGTGTTGCCGCAGGAGAATGAGGCCCAGGTGGAAACCTTCCTCGCCGCCCATCCGGAATTCGCTGTCGTGCCGCTGGCGCAGGCCTGGCCGGAAGCCGCCTATCTGTCCGGCCCGCCGCCATGCCAGGGGCCCTATCTGCGGCTGACCCCGCTCCAGCACGGCACGGACGGATTTTTCGGCGCCGTGCTGCAGCGCAACGGAGGCGATCTGGCAGGAGGCGCCGGATGATCAGCATCCGCCGCGCCCGGCCGGCCGATGCCGCCGCCATCGGTCTGGTGCACGTCACCGCCTGGCGCAGCGCCTATCCCGGCATCTTGCCCGACGCCTATCTGGCCAGGCTGTCGCCGGTTCGCCATGCAGCCCAGTATGAGGCCTCGATCCGCGCCGGGCTCGGCGTGCATGTCGCCGTCGCCTCAGGCCCCGATCTGCCGCCAGGGCAGGACGCGCCGCGCGGCTCACTGGTGGTCGGTTTCGTCACCGTCGGCCCGGCCCGCCGCCGCGCTGGCGTGGTAGCGCCGGCCGAGGGCGAGATCGAAACCCTGTATGTGCTCGACGACTGGCGCGACCGCGGCGTCGGCCGCCGCCTGATGCGCGCCGCCGCGACCCGGCTGGCCGCGGATGGCTGCGCCTCGGCGTTCGTCTGGGTGCTGCGCGACAACCCCAATCGCTGGTTCTACGCCCATCTGGGTGGCCGGCCGGCCGCCGAGTCGACGATCCAGGTCGGCGGCGAACCGGTGGTGCAGACCGCCTATGTCTGGTCGCCGATCGACAAGCTGACCCAGGCAACCTCGGCGACGCTGTGAACACGGCAGAGCGGAATTCTCCGGCGATC
>DATJEA010000302.1:0-18042 GCA_035497095.1 Acetobacteraceae bacterium
GGCTCGATGGGCGTGATCTACGCCACGCTGTTCAATATGGATGTCAAGGAATACATGAGCTTCCTGGCGCTGTCGCTGGTGCTGTGGGGCTTCATGAATACCATGGTGACCGAAGCCTGCACCGCCTATACCTCGGTGGAAAGCAATATCCGTTCCATACGGATGCCGTATTCGCTGTATGCCGCCAGCAATGTGGTGCGCAACCTGGTGGTGCTGGCGCATAACCTGGTCGTGGTCGTCGCGGTCTACCTGGTGTTGTGGACGCTGCCGGGCTGGGACGCGCTGCTGGCGCTGCCGGGGCTGCTGATCTGGCTGGTCGATGGCTTCGCCGTGGGGCTGCTGCTCGGCTCGCTGTGCGCCCGGTTCCGCGATATTCCGCCGATCATCGGCAGCCTGATGCAGATGGCGTTCTTCATCAGCGCGGTGATCTGGAAGCCGTCGCAATTGGCAGCCCATGAGTGGATGCTGGCGTTCAATCCGCTGTTCGCGCTGCTGGAAATCGTCCGCGCGCCGTTGCTTGGCGAGCTTCCGACGCGGGCTGTCTACCTCTCGGCGCTGCTGACCTCGGTGCTGCTGTGCGCCGTGAGCTGGTGGGTGTTCGTGCGGGTGCGCGGCCGCATCGCGTTCTGGGTGTGACGGCGATGGGAGATGAGACAGAAGGGCGGATTGACGTCGCGCATGTGAACGTCGATTTTCCATTATATCACGGCAGCGCGCGCAGCCTGAAGAAGATGGTGCTGTCCACCGTCTCCGGCCGGATGGGCGCCGACGCCAAGAACCGCGTGGTGGTGCAGGCGGTGCGCGATGTCAGCTTCTCGCTGCGGCGCGGCGACCGGCTGGGGCTGATCGGCGGCAACGGCGCCGGCAAGACCACGCTGCTGCGCACGCTGGCGGGCATCTACGAGCCGGTGTCGGGCCATCTGCGGGTGCAGGGCAGCATCGGCGCGCTGCTGGACACCAATCTCGGCATGAACATCGAGCTGACCGGGCGCGAGAACATCATGCTGCGCGGCCTGTACAACAATCTGCCACCCGAGGCGGTGGCGCGGCTGGAGGTGGATGTCGCGGAATTCGCCGAGCTTGGCACGTTCCTGGATCTGCCGGTGCGGATCTACAGTTCCGGCATGCTGGTGCGGCTGGGCTTCGCGCTGGCCACCGCGGTGCGGCCGCAGGTGCTGCTGATGGATGAGTGGTTCCTGGCCGGCGACGCCAATTTCCTCGCCAAGGCGCGGGTGCGGCTGGAGAGCCTGGTGCGCGGCGCCGACATTCTGGTGCTGTCGACGCATATGCCGGACGTGATTCTGGAATGGTGCACCCGGGTGCTGTGGATGGACCAGGGGGTGATCCGCGCCGATGGCCCGCCGGACGAGGTGCTGGAGGCCTATCTCGGGCACAAGGTGGTGCGCCGCGATCCGGCTTTGGCGGCGACAGGCGGTTGACGCTGCCGGCGGGCGGCGCTATCTCCCCGCCTCCGCGCCGCGTCATGGCGGCGGGTTTTGGTGTGGCGGCGTAGCTCAGTGGTAGAGCAGGGGAATCATAATCCCTTGGTCGGTGGTTCAAATCCGCCCGCCGCTACCAATTTTTTCAATGGGTTAGCAGGGTGTAGCAGAGAAGTTTATCACTCGCTGTTCCCCGGTTTATCAATCTGGTGTTCGCGGGGCGTTCCGGGCGCTTATCCAGTAGGCCGAACGAGCGGACAAACTTATTTCCCGCTTATCAACCAATCGGCACGAATTTGTTAGCGAATACGCTCCTCCTTGTGAGGTTGGAGGACGTGGCGACCGCGCGACACAGGGCCGGGATCATGTGTGCCATTTCGCGCCTTCGATTTGTGGTCCAGCAGAAGGCGCCGAGGTAGTCGTTGGTGTGCTTGGCCGAGATCGCCTTGTGGGTCGCCTTGATGGCTGTGCTGAGATTGGCGATCGCGGTATTGAGCACGAAGAACGCGCTGTTTCTTTGCCGCGATGGCCGTTTGCTGGCGGTGATGCTGCGTTGGTGGCTGCGGCCGGCGGAGCCGAAGGCGTTGAAGGCCCTCAGCCCGTCGGTGTGGACATGGGCTTTCGGTGCCAGGCAGGCATCGCGGAACGCCTTCACCGCCGCTGCGGTGAATCCGCTGACGACCTGCATCACGACGTGGCCCATGCGGCCGCTCTGGTGGCGTTCGACGGCGACGATCACGCGGGTTTTGCCTGCGGGACCAGAGCCTTGGTTGCGTTCTCCGCCGAGATAGACATCGTCGGCCTCGACCACCGCCGCCGCCTCGCCGCCATCACCCGGGCCGCCGACCACATAGCGGCTCTCGCGCTCGCTCATCGCGTGGCGCAGGCGCTTGTGCAGATACCAGGCGGTCGGGTAGCTCACCCCCAGCCGACGGCCAAGCTCGACCGCGGAAATGCCCTGCTTGGTGCTGCTCAGCGCATGCATCGCGCGAAACCAGACCGTCAACGGCAACTTGGTATGCGCCATCACCGTGCCGGCAGTCACCGACCAGCGCCGGTTGCACCGCGTGCAGCCCACCCGACGCCCACTCACGAAATTCCGCGCGTGGCCACAGCGCGGGCACCGCATGCCGGCCTGCTGACGAATGGCCAGCAGCGTGGCAAGGCATTGCTCTTCCCGCCCGTAGAGCCGCTCAAACTCCGCGTCCGTCAGGCCTCGCATCAATGCTTGCATCGAAGGTAGCTCCATGATTTCGCTGATTATATGCGAAACCAGAAGGATGTACAAGGTCGTGTCATATGGTTGATAAGCGGGAAGTTTTTTGGTCTTTTTCAAAAAAGAACCCTTCCTTGCCTGCGGTCCGGCCTATCGCAGCCGCGCCCATCCTGCCGCGTCCAGATGCGCCACCCGCCCGCCGGCGATGGTCGCCACCGGGCGCGGCAGCGCGCCCCGCGCATCCACCAGCACCAGGTCGGCGCGCATTCCCGGCGCGATCGCGCCGCGATCGGTGAGCCGGGCGGCGGCGGCCGGGTTGGCCGAGATCAGCCCCCAGGCCGCCGGCAGGGCGAGCGTGCCGCGCCCGGCCAGGATGAAGGCGGCTTGCAGCAGGCAGGGGTAGTAGTAGTCCGACGACAGCACCGAGCAGATGCCGGCCTCGGCCAGCCGCGCGGCAGAGGCCCAGCCCAGATGCGAGCGGCCGCGCACCACGTTCGGGCTGCCCATCACCACCGCATCGCCGGCGCCGCGGGCGGCGGCGCCCACTTCCTCGGCCATCGGAAATTCGCAGATGCTGGCGCCCATCTCGCGGAAATGGGTGCGCACCGGGATGGTATCGTCGTCATGGCTGGCCATCGGCAGGCCGGCGGCGCGGGCGGCTTCGGCGAGGCGGGCAAGGGCAGGGGGCACCTCGGCGGCGCGCCCGGCGATCCGGTTGGCCAGCGCGCGGAACTCCTCCAGCCCCATGCCGGCGCGGTCGCTGTATTTGGCGCCGGTCACCGGGTCCTTCAGTTTCTTCTGGATCGAGGCGGTATGGTCGTTGAACGCCAGCAGATGCACCCGCCCGGCGGCGATATCGGCGAGTGCGGTCTCCAGCGCCTCCAGGTTGAACGCCTCCCAGCGCAGATGCACCCGCATGTCGCAGGTCCAGGCGCCGGCGGCCAGCGCGTCCAGCAGGATGCGCCAGGCATCCAGGCTGCGCAGCCCCGGCTCCCAGGACAGCGTGACGCCGTGGAACGCGGTGGTGATGCCGTTGGCCAGCAATTGCCGCTCGGTGTCGGCCAGCGCCAGGGCGGCGGGGAAGTCCACCCCCGGCCGCGGCTGGAATTGCCGCTCGAAGGCGTCGCCGTGGAGGTCGATGATTCCCGGCAGCACCAGCAATCCGGAGGCGTCGAAGCCGTCGGCCGGCTTGCTGGAGTCCAGGGCAGCGATCCGGCCGTTCTCCAGCAACAGGTCGGCCGGCACGATTTCGTTGCCGACCAGCGCCTGGCCGCCATTTATTCGCAAGGGACGCATGGGGGATCCTCAGGGTTCAAATACGATCTGCACGCGCGGGGTAGGGTAGCGGGCGATGCCGAACTCCACCACCACGCCGGCGGCATCGACGTTGACGTTCTCGGTGATCAGCAACGGGCGGTTGCGCGGCATGCGCAGCAACTCGGCCTCCCGCGGCTGCGGCATCCGCGCGGTCACCCGGGTCACCTGGCGGCGATAATCGGCGATGCCGGCGGCGGCCAGGGCGGCGGTGATCGTCGACTCGGCGCGCAGATGGGTGAGCAGTCCCGGAATCCGCGCCGCCGGAAAATGGTGGCTGCCCAGGCTCACCGGACGGCCGTCGGCCAGCCCCAGCCGCTCCAGCCGGATGATCCGCGCGCCGGCCCGCAGCCCGAGTGCCGTGGCGACCGTGGTATCGGCCGCCGCCTCGCGCAGATCGAGCACCTGGCCGGACGGCTCCTTGTTGTGCTGGCGCACCCATTCGCTGAATCGGGTGCGTGGGCCGGCCGTCTAGTCCAGCACGTCCTCGGCGACGAAGCTGCCGCGGCCCTGCTCGACGCGGATCAGCCCGTTGCGCGACATCTCCTCCAGCGCGCGGCGGACGGTGTGGCGATTGACCGCGAAGCGCGCGGCCAGTTGCGCTTCGGTTGGCAGGCGGGCACCGGGGGCCAGTGTCGCGGCGGCGATCTCCGCCTCCAGCGCATTGGCGATCTGCCGCCACAGCGCGACGCCATCCTCGCGCGGCGCGGGGTGGAAGCCTGCGGGGGTCATCAATGGAAGCGCCTGGGGCGAGTGGGCATGGCTTGACTGTAGTCGGTTGCCGGTCTAGCTGTCTAGACATCTAAACAGCGATGGATCGCCACCCCATGCCCGAGACCCCACCCGATCCCGCGACCGCCCAACGCCAGCGCTGGATGGCGGTGCTGGCGCGGGCCAGCGCGATGCAGTTGCGCGCTCACCTGGCCGGATTGCCGCCGCTGGCGGATTTTGTGGTGCTGCGCGGGCCGGAAGCCGGGCTGGTGATGTTGCGCGGCCGGGCCGGCGGCACCGGGCAGCGCTTCAACATGGGCGAGATGACGGTGACGCGCTGCGCGGTGCGCACGGTGGGCGGGCAGGTTGGCCACGCCTATGTCGCCGGCCGCGATGCGGCGCAGGCCGAACTCGCGGCGCGGCTGGATGCGGCGCTGCAGGACCCGGCAAGCCATGACGCGCTGCAGGCAGCGGTGATCGCGCCACTGGCGGCAGCCCAGGCGGCTGCGCGCGAGGAAATCCGCCGCAAGGCCGCGGCGACGCGGGTGCAGTTCTTCACCATGGCCACGATGAGGTCGGCATGAGCGTCGAGCTTCCCGGTTTCGCCGATCCGGTCGCCGGCGCGCAGGGCTGCTTCCGCGCCGTGCTGGCGGCGATGGCGAGCCCCGGCAGCATGCATGCGGCGGGCGAGGGGTTGTCGCCGCCGGCGCCGCTCGGCCGCGCCATGGCCGCCGTGCTGCTGTCGCTGGTCGACGGCGACACCACGCTGGCGCTGGACGGCGACTGCGCCGCGGCGCGCGACTGGCTGGTGTTCCATTGCGGCGCGCCGGTGGTCGATAGCAGCGCCGACGCCGCCTTCGTCGCGGCCCACAAACTGCCGGACCTCGCGCGCCTGCGCACCGGCAGCGACGAAGCGCCGGAGGACGCCGCCACCCTGCTGTTGGAAGTCGCCGCCTTCGGTGAAGGCCAGAAACTGCTGCTGTCCGGTCCCGGCCTGAAGGCGCCAGCGGAATTCCAGGTCGCCGGCCTGCCGGACGATTTCACCGCCGCCTGGGCGCGCAACCACGCGCTGTTCCCGCGCGGCGTGGACATCATCCTGTGTGCCGGCGCCCGTATCGCGGCACTGCCGCGCAGCCTGCGCATCACCGAAGGGGCGGTCTGATGGCCTATGTGGCAGTCAAGGGCGGCGAGCGGGCGATCGACAACGCGCATGCCTGGCTCGGCGAAGCGCGGCGCGGTGACCCGACAGTGGCCGAAATCGGCACCGACCAGATCGCCAGCCAACTCGGCCGCGCCGTCGACCGGGTGATGGCGGAAGGCTCGCTCTACGATCCCGGCCTCGCCGCGCTGGCGTTGAAACAGGCGCAGGGCGACGTGATCGAGGCCGCGTTCCTGGTCCGCGCCTACCGCACCACGCTGCCGCGCTTCGGCTACGCATCACCGCTGGACACCGCCGCGATGCTGCTCCGCCGCCGCGTCTCGGCGATCTACAAGGACATCCCCGGCGGCCAGGTGCTCGGCCCGACCTACGACTACACCCACCGCCTGCTGGATTTCGCGCTGGAGGTCGGCTTCGCCCCGCCGCCGGCGCCACAGATGGAGGAAACCGCCCAGCCCATCCCGCCGGTCAACGCGATCCTGGCGCAGGAAGGGCTGGTGGAGGCCGACGCCGCCGATGACCGCGAACCCGGCGACCTCACCCGCACCCCGCTCACCTTCCCGGCTGGGCGCGACGTGCGGCTGCAAACCCTGGCGCGCGGTGATGAAGGTTTCCTGCTGGCGCTCGGCTATTCCAGCCAGCGCGGCTGGGGCGGCGCGCACCCGTTCGTCGGCGAAATCCGCGTCGGCTCGGCAGCGGTCGAGATCACCCCGCCGGAACTCGGCTTCGCGATCGACATCGGCGACGTGGATGTGACCGAATGCCAGATGGTCAACCAGTTCAAGGGCAGCAAGACCGCCCCGCCGCAGTTCACCCGCGGCTACGGCCTGGTGTTCGGCCACGCCGAGCGCAAGGCGATGGCGATGTCGCTGGTCGACCGCTCGATGCGCGCCGAGGAACTCGGCGAGGACGTCAAGGCCCCCGCTCAGAACATCGAATTCGTGCTGTACCACGCCGATAATATCGAGGCGACCGGCTTCGTCGAACACCTCAAGCTGCCGCACTACGTGGATTTCCAGAGCGAGTTGGAAACCGTCCGCCGCATGCGCCGCGATGCCATGGCGGCGAAGGAGCCGGCGCAATGAAGGGCTACAACTTCGCCTATCTCGACGAGCAGACCAAGCGGATGATCCGCCGCGCGCTGCTCAAGGCGGTCGCCATCCCCGGCCACCAGATCCCGTTCGGCTCGCGCGAGATGCCGCTGCCCTATGGCTGGGGCACCGGCGGCATCCAGGTCACCGCCTCGGTGCTCGGCGAGGCCGACGTGCTGAAGGTGATCGACCAGGGCGCCGACGACACCACCAACGCGGTCTCCATCCGCCGCTTCTTCGCCCGCACCGCCGGCGTCGCCACCACCACCCACACCGAGGACGCCACCGTCATCCAGACCCGCCACCGCATCCCGGAAGCGCCCCTGCGCGAACACCAGATCATCGTCTACCAGGTGCCGCAGCCCGAACCGCTGTCCAAGCTGGAGCCGAGCCGCGCCGAGACCAAGCGCATGCACGGCCTGGCCGAATACGGCGCCATGCATGTGAAGCTCTACGAGGACATCACCCGCTACGGCCATGTCGCGATCAGCTACGATTATCCGGTGATGGTGAACCACCGCTACCTGATGTCGCCCAGCCCGATCCCGGCGTTCGACAATCCCAAGCTGCACATGATGGCAGCGCTGCAACTGTTCGGCGCCGGCCGCGAGAGCCGCATCTACGCCATCCCGCCCTATACCAGCGTGCACAGCCTGGATTTCGAGGACCATCCGTTCCGCACCACCCGCGCCCCGCATGCCTGCGGCCTGTGTGGTGCGACCGACTCCTATCTCGACGAAGTGGTGACCGACGACCGCGGCGGCCGGCTGTTCTGCTGTTCGGACACCGATTTCTGCGAAACCCGGCGCGCCTCCGGCCATGTCGGCGCCGAGGCACCCGACATGGCGGCGGAGTGAAGGCGATGGGCGACGACACCCTGCTCTCGGCGCGCGGCCTCAGCCTCAGCTTCGGTGCCATCCCGGCGCTGGTCGAGGTCGATGCCGATCTGTGGCCCGGCGAGGTGCTGGCGGTGGTCGGCGAATCCGGCTCCGGCAAGACCACGCTGCTCAACGTGCTGTCCGGCCGCCTGCCGCCGCACTCCGGCGTCACCTGGTACCGCGCCCCCGACGGCGCGCTGCACGACGTCCACGCCATGCCGATGCCGGCGCTGCGCGCGCTGCACCGTTCCGACTGGGGCTTCGTGCAGCAGAACCCGCAGGACAGCCTGCGCATGGCGGTCACCGCTGGCGGCAATGTCGGCGAGCGCCTGATGGCCCAGGGCAGCCGCCATTACGGCCGCATCCGCGCCGCCGCGATCGACTGGCTGCGTCAGGTGGAGATCGACGAGAACCGCGTCGACGACCTGCCGCGCACCTTCTCCGGCGGCATGCAGCAGCGCCTGCAGATCGCCCGCACCCTGGTCACCAATCCCCGCCTCGTCTTCATGGACGAGCCCACCGGCGGGCTCGACGTCTCGGTGCAGGCCCGCCTGCTCGACCTGATCCGCTCGCTGGTCGCGCGGCTGGACATCGCCGTGGTGCTGGTCACCCACGACCTCGCGGTCGCCCGCCTGCTGGCGCACCGCATCATGGTGATGCAGCGCGGCCGGGTGGTGGAGACCGGCCTCACCGACCAGGTGCTGGACGATCCGCAACACCCGTATACGCAACTGCTGGTAAGCTCGGTGCTGCACGCATGATCATGCTGAAAACCGAAGCCCTGTCGAAACGCTTCATCCTGCATCTGCGCGGCGGCCTCGCGCTGCCGGTGCTCGATGGGGTGAATTTGCAGGTCGCTTCCGGCGCGTGCGTCGCCCTGGCCGGCCCGTCCGGCGCCGGCAAATCCACGCTGCTGCGCGCCCTCTACGGCAATTATCGCGCCGACTCGGGCCGCATCCTGATCCGCCACGAGGGCGAGATGGTCGACATCGCCGCCGCATCGCCGCGCGAGGTGGTGCGCGTCCGCCGCCACACGCTGGGCTATGTCAGCCAGTTTCTGCGTGTCGTGCCGCGCGTCCCGGCGCTGGAGGTAGTGGCCGCCGCCGCGCACGGCCTGGCCCCGGACGCCGCCCGCCGCCGCGCCGCCGAACTCCTGCTCCGCCTGCACATCCCCACCCGGATGCACGCGCTGCCGCCGGCCACCTTCTCCGGCGGCGAACAGCAGCGGGTGAACCTCGCGCGCGGCTTCATCGGCGGCCATCCGATCCTGCTGCTCGACGAGCCCACCGCGAGCCTCGACGCCGAGCGCGCCGGCATCGTGGTGGACATGATCCTCGAAGCGAAGCAGAACGGTGCCGCCATCGTCGGCATCTTCCACGATCTGCCGGTGCGCGACCGTATCGCCGACCAGCTCCACACCGTCACGCCGTTGCTGCAGGATGCCGCATGATCCCGTCCGCCCCGCCCACAGCCGCCGCCGATTGCATCCTGTCCAACGCCACGCTGATCCTGCCGGACGCACTGCTGCCCGGCACCATCGTGCTGCGTGCCGGCCGCATCGCCGAAATCCAGCCCGGCCGCAGCACCGCCGCCGGCGCGCACGACATGGATGGCGACTACCTGATGCCCGGCGTGGTCGACGTTCATACCGACAACCTCGAACGCCAGGTGCAGCCCCGCAGCTCCGCCCGCTGGCCCTCGCGTTCGGCGATGCTGACCCATGACGCGCAATGTGCGGTCGCCGGCGTGACCACAGTGCTCGACGCGCTCTGCCTCGGCGATCTCGGCTTCGAGAAGGCCCGCATCAAGACCTTCCACGACGGTGTTGCCGACCTCACCGCGCTGGCGCCCACCGGCCTGCTGAAAAGCCAGCATTTCCTGCACCTGCGCTGCGAATTGCCGGCCGAGGACATGATGGCGCTGCTCGACCCGGTGGCCGACAACCCGCATGTCCGCATGGTCAGCCTGATGGACCACAGCCCCGGCGTCGGCCAATACGCCAGCCTCGACGCCTACCGCGCCATGCGCCGCCGCGAGGGCGCCAGCGAGGCCTTCATCGAGCGCCGCATCGTCGAACTCGCCGAGCTGCGCGCCCGCATGCGCGAACCCAACCGTCGCGCCCTGCTGGCCCGCGTCTCCGGGCTCAACGTAACGCTGGCCAGCCACGACGACCGCACCGAGGAAGAGGTCGCCGAGAACTTTGCCGACGGCATCCGCATCAGCGAATTTCCGGTCACCATGCAAGCCGCCGCCGCCGCCCATGCGCGCGGCATGAAGGTGATCGCCGGCGCCCCCAACATCGTCCGCGGCGGCAGCCATTCCGGCAACATCGCCGCCGCCGAGCTGGTCCGCGCCGGCACCATGGATGCCTTCGCGTCCGACTACTATCCCGCCGCGCTGGTCGAGGCCGCCTTCCTCTGCGCCGCCCAGACTGGTATTGGCCAGACCGGCATCACCCTTCCCGCCGCGATCGCCCTGGTCACCGACCACCCCGCTGCCATGGCCCGCCTGCCGGATCGCGGTCGCCTGGAAGCCGGGCTGCGCGCCGATCTCGTCCGTGTGCGGGTGCATCAAGGCCAGGCGGTGGTCCGCCAGGTCTGGCGCGCCGGCGAGCGCGTCGCCTGATGCCGGCCCGCTTCGGCCTGTACTATGCGCCGGCCACCGACGACCCGC
Source organism: Acetobacteraceae bacterium (assembly GCA_035497095.1). Classification (GTDB taxonomy): domain Bacteria; phylum Pseudomonadota; class Alphaproteobacteria; order Acetobacterales; family Acetobacteraceae; genus 70-18. The sequence continues at coordinate 10,482 of DATJEA010000302.1, forward strand.
TCTGGCAGGCCGGCACCGCCTGGCTCGGCCGCGACCCGGAAACCAACGCCCCAAGCCCGCAGCCCGACCTGCCCGACCTGCCGGCGATCACCGCCGATGCACGCGGCTACGGCTTTCATGCCACGCTGAAGCCACCGATGGCGCTGCGGCCCGGTTTCGCCTGGGATGATGTGCTGGCCGCCACCGAGTCGGTCGCCGCCGCCATCCCCCCCTTCGCCCTGCCGCCGCTCGCCGTGACCGACCTCAGCGGCTTTCTCGCGCTATGCGAAATCACCCCCAGCGCCGCCCTGCAAGCCGCCGCCGATGCCTGCGTCGCCGGCCTCGACCACCTGCGCGCGCCGCCCAGCGATGCCGAACTGGCGCGCCGCCGCCGCCACGGCGCGCTGCCCGCCGCGCAGGAAGCCAATCTGCAACGCTGGGGCTACATCTACGTGTTCGCCACCTGGCAATTCCACATGACGCTGACCCGCCGCCTCACCGCCGAGGAACAGCCGCGCTACCGTGCCGCCGCCGAGCGCCATTTCGCCGAAGCGCTGTCCCGGCCCCGCCGCGTGACCGAACTCTGCCTGTTCACCCAGGCCGACACCGGCGCCCCCTTCGTGCTGGCGCAGCGCGTGCCGTTGCGGGGCTGAGCGGCGCGAGCGCCGCATCATCGCCGTTGAGGCCGATCTCGCCGATCAGACCGGCCGCTCGCCGCAAATCGTCACCCGGTTGCCCGAGCGGGTATGCGGCCAATAGTCCCACATCGCCCGATGCTGGGTGCAGCGATTGTCCCAGAACGCGATCGAGTTCTCCCGCCAGCGAAAGCGGCACTGGAACAGCGGGTTCTCCATGTGGTCGTACAGATAGCGCAGCACCCCGTCGCTCTCGTCGCGCGGCACATCCAGCAGCCGTCGGGTGAAGCCGCGGTTGACATAGAGCGCGCGCTTGCCGGTCACCGGGTGGGTGCGCACCACCGGATGCTCGGCGCGCGGATAGCTGGGACGGTCGGCGACGCCGAGATTGGCATACAGGCCGCGATACACCGGCTCGCCGTCATGCTCGGCCTGCATGCCGTCCAGATACGCCTTCATGCGGTCCGACAGCGCGTCGTAGGCGGCATACATGTTGGCGAACAGCGTGTCGCCGCCGCAGGGCGGGCAGGTGTGGATATAGAGGATGCTGCCCATCGGCGGCTCCACGTCGCAGGACACGTCGGTATGCCAGCCCTCGCCATTGGCGCGCGGGCTGTCGCGGTCGGCCTTGATGACCATCAGCGCCGGCTCGCCGTCCACATGCGGCGCGGCGGGATGGATGTGCAACTCGCCGAACAGCCGGCCGAATGCCAGATGCTGCTGGGCCGTGATGTGCTGGTCGCGGAAGAAGATCACCAGATTCTCGGCCAATGCCCGGTGCAGCTCCTCGCGCTGCCGGTTGCCGAGCGGCTGGGACAGGTCGATGCCGCTGACCTCGGCGCCGATCACCGGGGTGAGCTTGTCCAGCCTGAGGGTCTCATACGGCGCGCCCTCGCCGGCGTCGTGCCTGATGCGCGGGCCCTGGTTGCCGATCAGACTGCTGCTCATGGCGATGCCTCCCCGGTTGGCCAGGGCGAGCCTACAGCCCCGCCCGCTCGCCGTCACCTGTCGCGGGCCGCAGCACCGGCAGCGCGCCCAGCGACGCCGCGGCATGGTCGAGGAACCGGCGCACCCGCAACGGCATCAGCCGGGCGCTCGGCACCACCAGATGCACCGGCAGCGCCGGCGGCTCGAAGCCGGGCAGCAGCCGGACCAGCCGGCCGGCGGCCAGATCATCCGCCACCTGGTATGACAGCGCGCTGGTGATGCCATAGCCGGCGCGCGCCGCCGCCAGCGTCGCCTCCACGTCGTTGACCAGCAGCCGCGCCACCACGCGCACCACCCGGATGCGGCCGCCCTGGCGGAACCGCCATTCCGGTGCCGCACCCCGCCCGGTGGCCTGGATCAGCTCATGCGCCGCCAGCGCGCCGGGCGCCTCGGGGGTGCCGCGCCGCGCCAGATAGGCCGGGCTGGCGACCAGTTGCCGGCTGACCTGCCCGACCCGCCGCACCACCAGCCCGGATTCGTCGAGCGGGCCGATGCGGATCGCCACATCCAGCTCCTCCTCCAGCAGGTCGAGGTTGCGGTCGACCAGCAGCAACTCGATGCGCAGGCCGGGATAGGCGGCCAGGAACGTCGCCACCAGCGGCGCCACGTGCCGGCGGCCGAACACCACCGGCGCGGTCATCCGCAGCGTACCGCTGAGCGTGGCGCGGGCATCGCTGGCCTGCTGCATGACCTCGCCATACTGCGCCAGCAGCGCGCGCGCCTGGATCGCCAGCGCCCGCCCGGCCTCGGTGGCCGCCACGCGGCGCGTCGTCCGCTCCACCAGCCGCACCCCCAGCCGCGCCTCCAGCGCCGCCAGGATGCGTGTCACCGCCGGCGGCGAGCGATGCAGCCGGCGCGCCGCCGCCGCCAGTCCACCGGCCTCCAGCACCGCGACGAACACCGCCAGTTCATCCAGCCGATCCACCACATTCTTCCGATATATGAAAGGTTATGTTGCATACATTGCTCATTCTCGGCGGCCGGATCAACAGCCACATGCGCGGTTGCAACAGGAGACCCAGCATGCCCGCACCCGACACCCTGCTCGCCGATCCCTTCCACCCCGGAGAGCACGCCGCGCAGCGCCGCGCCGGCGTGCAGCGGTACGGCGCCGCGATCCGCCGCTACATGCCGGCCCAGCACCGGCAGTTCTTCGCCGGCCTGTCCTATCTGCCGGCAGCGGTGCCGGGCGGGCACGGCCCGCTCGCCACCCTGCTGGCCGGCCCGCCCGGCTTCATCGCCAGCCCGGACGAGACCACACTGGCGATCACGGCCCGCCCCGCCGCCGACGACCCGTTCACCGCCGCGCTGCATCCCGGCGCAGCGATGGCGGTGCTGGGCATCGACTTCGCCACCCGCCGCCGCAACCGCGCCAACGGCCAGGTGGCCAGCCTGACAGCCGGCGGCATCGTGCTGCGGGTGGCGGAAAGCTTCGGCAACTGCCCGCAATACATCCAGCAGCGCACCAGCGAACCGCGGCCGGGCCCGAGCGGGCCGCTGGAGCCGCTGGACGGCCTGGATACCGCGGCACAGGCACAGATCGCCGCCGCCGATACATTCTTCGTCGCCTCGGCGGCGCCGGCGGGCGTCGATATCTCGCATCGCGGCGGCCGCCCCGGCTTCGTGCGGCTGCGGGGCGATCGGCTGACCATCCCGGATTTCGCCGGCAACCGCTATTACAACACCCTCGGCAACCTGCTGCTCGACCCGCGCGCGGCGCTGCTGTTCCCGGATTTCGCCAGTGGCGACCTGCTGCATGTCAGCGGCCGGGTGGAGATCGACTGGGACCGGACCGACGGCTTCCAGGGCGCCGAGCGGCTGTGGCATGTCGACATCACGCGGGTCTGGCGCCGCCGGTCGGCGGTTCCGCGCCGCTGGTCCGCCGCCAGCCCGGCGCCGACCACGCTGGGCACCGGAAGCTGGACGACTCAGCCTGGCTGAATGGCGCCGGCGCAATCGGGCATGTTCAGACCCTCCGCAATGCTGCCGCCGCCAGCACCGCCAGCCGGTCGCCCAGGCCGCGCGCCGCCATCTCGCCGGGGTGGCGCAGATCGCGGCGGGCCAGCACCGCCGGCAGGGCCGCCGCCAGCACCTGGCGCGGCAGCAGACCGCCATGGCTGCGCAGCAGCGCGCGGCCGGTCTCGGCCAGTTCGGCGATCGCGGCATGTACCGCCGCCGCGTCCCGCCCGGCGGTGACGGCGTAGCTGCTGGTGCCGTGCGCCGCCAGCACCGCCTCCGGCAGCAGGCAGCGGCCCTGGCGCGCCAGCACCGCCACGCTGCGCAGCAGTCCGGCCACGCCGTATGCGGTGCCCAGGCCGCGCAGCCGCTCCGCCGGGGCCGCCGCACCACCCAGCGCAAAGCCGGCCGCCTCGGCCAGCGCGCCGGCGGTGGATGCCAGATAGCCGAGCCAGGCCTCGACGGTCGGCGGCGCATCCTCGGCCTCGGCCTCGCGCCCCGCGATCATCGTCAGCAGCGCCTCGCGCGGCAGCAGCCCGGCCGCCAGCGCGCCGGAGAGCGGGCTGGCCACCTCATGCTGCTTCGGCGTTCCCTGCACCACCTCGCGCCACCATTGCAGGCGGATCAGCCCGAGCATCGGCTGGCTGACCACCTCGCGCGCCCGCGCCAATTCGTGGTTGAACGCATACAGCGTGAACAGCACCTCGCGCCGGTCCGGCGGCGCGAATAATGCGGTGAGAAAGCGGTCGGGGTCATTGCGGCGGACCAGTTCCGCCACCGGCGACAATTGCGGTGCAGACATGCCCGGCACTTGCCGCCATTTGTGCCGCGACGCAAGCTCCGGGCCGCGAGGTTGACGCCGAGGGGGCGCGGCCATACCTCAGTGGGGTGCTGCGGACCCCCGCAACGGATAACATAACCAGCCCGGAGAATGCGATCATGGCCTTTACCCTTCCCTCCCTCCCTTATTCGGCCACGGCGCTGGCCGGGCGCGGCATGTGCCAGGAGACGCTGGAGCTGCACCACGGCAAGCACCACCAGGCCTATGTCACGGCGCTGAACGGCTTCGTCGAGAAGAACGCCGCCCTGGCCGGCAAGTCGCTCGATGAGATCGTGAAAATGTCGCATGGCGACGCCAGCCTGGCCGGCGTGTTCAACAATGCCGGCCAGCATTGGAACCACACCATCTTCTGGCAGGCGATGTCGCCCAATGGCGGCGGCATCCCCGGCAAGCTGGAGAGCAAGATCACCGCCGATTTCGGCAGCGTGCAGGCGTTCAAGGACGCCTTCAAGACCGCGGCGACCACCCAGTTCGGCTCCGGCTGGGCCTGGCTGGTGCAGGGCAGCGACGGCAAGCTGAAATGCACCAAGACCCCGAACGGCTCCAACCCGCTGGCCACCGGCGAGGGCAAGGCGCTGCTCGGCCTCGATGTGTGGGAGCACGCCTACTACCTGGACTTCCGCAACCGCCGGCCGGACTACGTGACCAACTGGCTCGACAAGCTGGCCAACTACGAATACGCCGCCGCTCAGCTCTGAGCCGGTAACGACAATGGCCGGGAGGGCAACCTCCCGGCCATTGTCTCGCCGGCGCGGCGGGCTGCCTACTTGGCCTTGGCGTCGTTCGCCGCGGTCGGCGTCAGCACCGCGGTCACCGTCTCGCGCAGCACCACCACCCGCACATTCGGCGCGATCTCGACATCGAGCTCGTTGGAGCCCTCCTTGGTCTTCTGCACCATGCCGACGATGCCGCCGGCGGTCACGATCCGGTCGCCGCGCTTCAGTTCGGCCAGCCGCTTCTTCAGCTTCTTCTGGTTCTGCTGCTGCGGCCGGATCAGCAGGAAATAGAATACGCCGAAAATCAGCACGATCGGCAGGAACTGCCCGGCATTGGCGATGATGCCGTTCATGTCCTGCGCGTAGGCGGGTGAGATGAGCATTCTGGGTCTTTCCTGTGGCGCCGCTTGCGGTGTGTGGACTTGCGATCAGTCCGGCGGGACCATAGTTTCCGCCCCCCGCACGTCAAGCTGCGACGCACGCCACGACGAAAGAACCACGCCATGGACCAGGCCTTGCTCGCCACCGTCACCCGGATCGCCGAAGCGCTGGAGCGCCTGGCGCCGCCGCCGGCCGCCCCGGTGGACCTCGCCGCCGCCGATGCCTTCATCTGGCAGCCGCGCGGCCGGCAGGCCGCAGCCCACTTGGCGCCGGTCGCCGCCGTGTCGCGGGTGGATATCTCGCTGCTGAAGGGGGTCGAGCAGCAGAAGGCCATCGTGCTGGACAACACACTCCGCTTCGCCCGCGGCCGCCCGGCCAACAACGCCATGCTGTGGGGCGCCCGCGGCATGGGCAAATCCTCGCTGGTGAAAGCCGCGCACGCCCAGGCCAATGCCGAGCTGCCCGGCAGCCTGGCGCTGATCGAAATCCATCGCGAGGACATCGCCACGCTGCCCGACCTGCTGCGCCTGCTGCGCCCGCAATCGCGCCGCTGCCTGATCTTCTGCGACGACCTCAGCTTCGAAAAACAAGACGCCGACTACAAGGCGCTGAAATCGGTGCTCGACGGCGGCATCGAGGGCCGGCCGGACAACGTGCTGTTCTACGCCACCTCCAACCGCCGCCACCTGATGCCGCGCGACATGATCGAGAACGAACGCTCGACCGCGATCAACCCCTCCGAATCCACCGAGGAGAAGGTCTCGCTGTCCGACCGCTTCGGCCTGTGGATCGGCTTCCACAACTGCGACCAGGACGTGTTCTTCGCGATGATCGAGGGCTACGCCGCGGCGATGGACCTCAAGGTCACCACCGAAGCGCTGCGCGCCGCCGCGGTGGAATGGTCCATGACGCGTGGCGGGCGCTCCGGCCGGGTGGCCTGGCAGTTCATCCAGGACCTGGCCGGAAGGATGTAAAAGACTCTCGTGGCGCTGGCTGTCGATCGGGGCTGCCCTGAACCGGCCGGCGATTTCACATGCAAGCGCCATCCCGGATGCTGCCGTTAGCATCCGGGGTGGCCACAGGCCGCGCGGCAAGCGCCGGCATTGTTGCCGACTGGCATGGGGCTTCCCGCTCAGTCGGGCGGTTTCGGCCGGCGGAGACCGGGGACGCGCAGGCGCAGGCGGTGCGGGACGAACGGCCAGCCATGCGGCGAGTGTTCGGCGAAGGGCGGTGGCTCGGATTTGCGCGGCCTGGGCTGGCGGGGCCGGACGCGGGCCGGCGCGGCGGGGCGGGCGATATAGGCCGGGGGGGCGATGGCGAACATCCGGCAGAGCGGGCGCAGCAGCCGGCCGGCTTGCTGGGCGGCGGCGCAGAGGGCGGCGATCTCCGGATCATCGACCAGAAGCTGGATGCGCGGCGCGTATTGCGCCAGCGGCTGATGCAGGCGGATCAGCCAGGCATGGGCTTCGGGCGTGCGGCGGTGGCGCCAGGCTTCGGCCGGGTGGATCTGCGGCGGCCGGCGCGGGGACCGGCTGCGGCGCGGACGCGGGCTGAGGCGGCCCTGCTGCCAGCGCAGCGCGAGACGGTCAAGCCGCGCCAAAGTGCGGCGCAGGCGGACCCAGACCAGCACCAGCAGCGGCGCCAGCGCGCGATGGCGGGCGGCGACCGCCGCCACACCGGCGCACAGATCGGCGATGTGGGGGAGGTAGCGTTGGCCGAGCGCGGTGGCGGGGGTGGCGGGGTTCATTGACGTTAATTTTACTGACGGTCGCACGTCGCTGCAAGCAAAACCGGGGAGCGATTTCACCTGCCGGCGGCATCCGGCAGCGTGGCGTGTCAGCAAGCAAGCGGCGCTTTTTTGAAAAAAAGCGCGCAAAAAACTTCATTCGCCTTGCAACACCGGGCGGGCGGAGAGGGCAGGGTCTCCAATCCCCCAAGGGTGCGAAGCGCCGTCATGACGTTTTTTTGCTTCTTTTTGTTCACAAAAAGAAGGCCTTCCTTGCCTCCCTCCGCTGCGCATCAACATGCAGCGCGACAAGAGCCAAGTTTTTTGCGCGCTTTTTTTC
>DATJEA010000303.1:0-7447 GCA_035497095.1 Acetobacteraceae bacterium
CCGCGGCACTTGGCTACCTGACGCCGGTACAGGGCGCGTTGCTGCAGGAGGTGATCGACGTCGCGGTGATCCTGAACGCATTGCGGGCGCTGCGCATCGCACCCGAGTGAGTGCCGCCCTAGCCTACGACGCGCAGCAGCGGCGGATCGCCGGTCGGGTCGAGTTCCACCGTCGCGCCGTCCGGGATCGCCGCGGTGATGTCCACCTCGAAGCCGGACATCATCGTGCTGCCGGCCAGGGCCGCGCCCTGCACCATGATCGGGTTCACCGTGTTGAACACCAGCGCTGCCGGCACGATGCCGCGCGCCACCAGGGCGATGCCGCGGACCTTGCCGCCCATCGCGGCGGAGGCGCGATAGCTGCGCCCGGTCATGCCAGCCTCCCCGAACAGGCGGCCGCCACGCAGGCCTCCGCCGACAGCAGCACCGGGCGGTAGCCGTAGCCGCCGATGATATTGGACAGTTTGGCCGAGGGGGTGGCCAGGTTGCGCCAGCCATTGGCCTCGGCGAGTTCGCGGGCGTAGCTCTGGTAGAAGCACATGCCGGCCAGCACCGTGCCGCCGGCCGCCTCGATCCGCGCGGCCAGCCCCATCCGGTCGGCATCCAGCTTCACCTGCGGACTGGTGACCGCGAGCAGCGCTACCTTCACGCGCTTGCCGTCGAGCAGTTGCGCCAGTTCCTGCATTTCCATCAGGCTCAGTTGCGGCGCGGAGAACACCACGACGTCGATCGGCTCGCCGGCGCCGAGATGGGAGCCGAGCAGCGCCCGCACCTCCGCCGCGCCGATGCGGGCCGCCGGTGGCGGGCCGGACGGGAACAGATCCGCCAGCCGGCGGGCCTCCGGCGTGATGCCCTCGATATGGAACAGCGCGACCGAACCGAAACTGGCCATCGCGGCGCCGAAATGCTTCATCGCATCGGAGCCGGGCGTGCGGCTGAGGCCGGTGATGACCGGAACCTGCCAGTAATCCCCGGCCAATCGCCCGACCACGCCGCCGAGTGCGCCCCATTCATGCAGCGCGGTCGGCGTCCAGCTCAGTTCGATCAGCAACGTGCCGCGGCGATGCGCGTCCAGGTGATAGCCATGGCGCGGCGTGCGGCCGGTCAGCGCCGCGGCCAGCGCCGAGGGACCGCCCTCGAAGTTGGAGCGCGCGCCGAGCACCGAGTTGCAGTAGATCACCACGCCGGTATCGCCGTAGGCCACGTGCTCGCCCTGCAGCGGCGGCATGATGGTCTGGTAGGTGACGCAGGTATCGGTCATCAGCACGCCCAGCGCCTCGAACGCCGCCACGGCGCGATGCTCCAGGGCAACCATCCAGTCCTTCTGGCCGAGTTTCGCCGAGGCGCTGAAATCGGTGCCGCGCGGGTCGGTCATCGTCGGCACGCGCACCCGCCGCTCCGCCTCGGGCAGCGCCGCCATGCGTTCCAGCCAGGCGACGCCGGCTTGGCCGAGCGATTCGGTGTCGGCCATGATGTGCGCCTGGTCGATGCGCACCAGGTCGGCGGCACCGAGATAGGCGCCGACCTGCATCTGGTGGCCGATCGCCCATTGCCGCGCCCGGCCCTGGCCGCCGGCCAGCATGTCGCGCGCTTCGGCGTCCAATGTCGGGGTCATGCGGCGAAGCTCGAACGGAGCTGGGCGGCCCAGCGCCCGCCGAGCAGGCTGATCACCCAGAGCGGGCCGAAACTGCCGAGTTCCGTGTTGTCGGCACGATAGCGGGTGAATGCGACATCGAGATGCACCTTGTCGGCGCTGGCGGCGACCGGCTCGCGCCGTGTCCAGGCGCTGTGATGCCAGCCGTCGCCGGCGCGGGCGAGGAAGTCGGCGAAGTAGCTGTCGGGGCCGTCCCAGGTTTGCAGGCGGCCGCCAGACAGGCGGTGATGCGGAAAATGCAGGGTGGCGGCCAGCGCCCCCTTGTCGCGGGCGTTCAGCGCGGGATGCGGTGTGGGTCACGGCGAGGCGGCGCGGCAGGGCGTCGGGCAGGCGGTAGAGGCTCACCTGCCGGCCGAGGCCGCCGAACTCCAGGGTCTTGCCGCTGCGGTCGATGGAACTGGCCTTGTAGCGGCCGCCGCCGAGATGGGTTTCGATCACGATTTCGGTGGCTTCCTCGTCTTCCAGCCAGAGGTCGATGGCCGCCGCGTTGCCGGTGGTGACCGAGTGGCACGCCAGCCGCCTTCCCTGCTCCAGCACCTGCAATTTGTGCTCCGGATTGAGGAAATTTACCGCCTTGGCGCGCGAAAAACGCCCGTTTTCGAGGGTGATTGCGCAGCGCCAGATCACCTCCCGGCCGCGGCCGCGATACTCCGCGCCGCGCCACAGCGTGCGGATGCGGCTACCGCCGCCAGGCCCTTCCGCCAGCGCGGTCCGCACCCGTTCGGGGCCGTGGAAGATGTCGATGCGCTCGATCGGCGCCGGGCCGATCGCCTCCACCTCCAGGCGCATCGACTCGTTGCCCGGTTGCACGATGTCGCCCATCTGCACGGTGCTGGCTTGGTGGGTCGTGGCGGGGCCGGGGGCGGGGTCGTCGCCGCAGACGCTGACCGGTCGCGCGAAATGGCCGGTGACGGAGAGCAGCATGCGGTTGCCGGTGGTGCCGTCATGGTGGCGGGCGCGCAGGGCGGCGAACAGCGCCGAGGAGGAGCGGCGGATCGGCCGGCCTTCATGGGCGTAGAACACGTTGCGGTCGCCGCCCATGCCGGTGTTGCCGGAGCATTCATAGCCGGGCACCGCGACGAAGCGGCCGGGCTGGTCGTAGGCGGCGGTGGGGCGGTTCAGGCGGTGCCAGAATTCGTCGGTCATCTGGACGTCGTTGCCCTGGTGGCCGACGATGTCGACGAAGGCGCGGTCGCGCGCATAGGCGAAGTAGTCTTCCACCGAGTTGGTGCCGACGGTCTCCTCGCTCTGGCCGTGCAGGTCGCCCCAGAAATGCCGCAGCGCCGGCGCCTCGGCCGCGCGCAGCGGCGGGTCGCGGCACAACGCGACGCCGGTTTCGTTCTGCACTGCCAGCGTGTAGTCGCCTGGTGTGGCGCGCAGCCCTTCCAGCACCAGCGGATCGCCCGGGAACCGCGGACGACGGCGCGCGGGCTGGTGCGGGTGGGGGCGGGGCCGAGCATGGGGACATCGCTGCTGCCGGCGGTGGCGGTGCGGTTGCAGGCGCAGGCCGACATCCAGTTGACGATCCGCAGCGGGCTGAATGACTCGCTGTTGCTGGCGTTGCGGCAAGGCGAGGTCGACCACGCGGTGACGACGATGCCCAGCCGCCCACTGTCGCCGATGGTGATGCATCAGCGACCGGGTGGTGGTGGTCGGACGGATCGGCCACCGGCTGGCGCGGGACGGCACCGGTGTCGCGGATCTGGCCGGGCAGCGGCGGGTGCTGCCCAACCGTCAGGTGCTGACGCGGGTGCGGCTGGCGGCGCTGTTCGAGGCGCATGGGCTGGGCGACCCCGATATATGGATCGAGACGGATTCGTTTCCGTTCATGCTGGAAGTGCTGGCCCGGACCGAGATGCTGAGCTACATGCCAGAGCCGTTGATCGGCGGGCACGCGCTGATGCCGCTCGAGATCGCCGGCTCGATCTGGCGGCGCTCCGTAGCGGTGAGCTACTGGCGCTGGCGCGCGGTGACGCCGGCCAGCCGGATGTTCCTCGATGCGCTGCGGGCGGTGGCGGGGGAGATGTACCGGGGATGACGGCGCTGCGATGCCGTGCCGGCGACCGGCCTGGATATCGGGAATGCGTTCACATGGCGTGACCCCGCCCCGCCCGCTCATTCACCCGTCGATACGCCATGCCGCAAAGCGCCTGCTCCGATTTGGCGCGCGCCTGCGATCGGGCCTTGCGGTCCGACTATGCAGCGACGCGTTGGGCTGCCGGCGCGCATTCCGCGGATGTGTTCCAATTTGTCGTCAGGCATCATCCCGGCGTGCACTTCATCCACACCGACCGCTGTGGCGATCGCCACGGCCGCCGGGCGCGGGTCAGCGGGGCGCGGGTCACCGGTCAGCATGACCACGCGGCGCACCCCCAGGGCGTGCAGCCGGCCCATCATCGGCTTCGCGCTGACGCGCGGCATGTCGGCCAGCCCAAGCAGACCCACAATTTCACCATCACGCGCGATGATCACCACCGCGTGGCCCAGCCCGTGCAACCGGGCCAGCAGCCTGTCTGGCGCGGCACGCAATCCCGGAATCAACCATTCGACGGTATTTCGTCGAAGCTCCGCCTTCGAGGCAACGCTGGGGTTCGGTGGTTCGAACGGCTACGAAATGGCTATGCGCTGACCTCGGCGGGCGAGGAAGCGCTGCATATCGTCGAACGGATCGAAACCGACGTCGTCACGCTTGATCGCACGGTTACCGGGCAGGACTTGCGGCTGAGCGGTGTCGTGCGGATCACCGCCATCGACATGTTCGCATTCTGGCTGCTGCCGGATCATCTGGCCCGGTTCCGCGTTCTCTATCCAGGCATCGGGATCGAAGCGGTGGCCTGCAACGAAATACTCAACCTGTCGCGGCGTGAAACCGATATCGCCTTACGGGTCGGCAATACCCCGCCCGAAACACTGGTAGGACGGCGGGTCGGACGGCTGAATGTTGCGATCTACGGGGCGCCCGATTTGCTGGCAGCCCGACCCGCCGCTTCGAGCAGTTCCTGCCCGGCGTGCGACCGGTCATCCGTTCGAACTCGATTGCCTGCACTGTGCGGTTGGCCAAGGCCGGCCTTGGGCTCGCGATACTGCCCTGCGCCATCGCCGACCAGAAACCCGACCTGGTTCGCTTTGCCGAGTTGCCCGACACGTTCAGCCTCGATCTTTGGTTGCTGACCCATGAGGACCTGCGCCATACCGCTCGCATCCGCGCGATACTCGATTTTCTGACACCCGCGCTGGCCGAAAGTCTGCGGGAGAGCTGCAGCAACTCCGGCAGGTAACGCGGCAGACTCCAGCATCCGCAACGATCAGGGCATCGGGCCCGGGCGCGGGCCTCGCAGCCGGCCTAGTTTCCACCTCGATACTCGGATCGGCAGCGCGACGCCCCGGCAAATCTGGGCAGGAGCAGCGGCCCAACGTTATGTATCTTTGCTCCGGCGCGCCGAGACCTTTTCCCTCCGGTGCGGACGGTCGCGCAGCCTTGGTGACGCGAAACATCGCCGGTGGCGCCCAAATCCAGCGTCGGCAAGGTGTTCCTGCTGGTGGCCCTCACCACCGTCGTGCTGGGCGGGGCGCTGCCCCGAACCCCGCCAAGGGCCAAGCCCTTGGAACCCCCGACTCTATTGCCCGTGGGCAGAGGGGCAAGCAGAAGTTTCGAGGTCCAGGGACCCGGCCCCTGGTGGGGGTTCGGGGACAACGCCCCCGCCTTGCTTACCGTCCCAGCACCGCCCCGATCTCGTCCAGGATCGTCGGGTCGTCGATGGTCGGTGGCGGTGGGGCGTGCTGGCCGTCGGCGATGCGGCGGATGGCGCCGCGCAGGATTTTGCCGGAGCGGGTTTTCGGCAGGCGCTGTACCACGCGGGCGTCCTTGAAGGCCGCCACCGGGCCGATGCGTTCGCGCACCAGCGCCACCAGTTCGCGGCAGATCGCGGCGTGGTCCTGGCTGGCGCCGGATTTCAGCACCACCAGGCCCAGCGGCACCTGGCCCTTCAGCTCATCCTGCGCGCCGACCACGGCGCATTCCGCCACCGCCGGGTGGGCGGCCAGCACCTCCTCCATCGCGCCGGTGGAGAGGCGGTGGCCGGCGACGTTGATGATGTCGTCGGTGCGGCCCATCACCGATACGTCGCCGTCCTCGTCGATCACCCCGGCGTCGCCGGTGCGGTACCAGCCGGGGAAATCGGCCAGATAGGCGGTGTGGTAGCCCTCGGCGTTGTGCCATAGCGTGGCGGCGCAGCCGGGTGGCAGCGGCAGGCGGATCGCCAGGTTGCCGGTGACGCCGCGCCCCAGCAGCCTGCCGTCATCGTCCAGCACCTGCACGTCATAGCCTGGCGCCGGCCGGCCGCCGGACCCCGGCTTGGCCGGGAACAGGCCGAGGCCGCGGAAGCCGGCGGTGACCGGCCAGCCGGTTTCGGTCTGCCACCAGTGGTCCACCACCGGGATGCCGAGCTTCTCGGCGGCCCAGATCGCGGTCGGCGGGTCGCAGCGCTCGCCGGCCAGGAACAGCGTCTCCAGCTTCGAGAGGTCGTATTTGAGGCGCGAATCGGCGTCAGGATCCTGCTGTTTGATCGCACGAATTGCGGTTGGGGCGGTAAAAAACGCCTTCACACCGTGCTGCGCGCAGACCCGCCAGAACGCGCCGGCGTCCGGCGTGCCGACCGGTTTGCCCTCATATAACACCGTGGTGCAGCCGGCGAGCAGAGGTGCGTATACGATATAACTATGTCCGACCACCCAGCCGACATCGGACGCGGTCCAGTACACGTCGCCGGGGCCGACGCCGTAGACCATGCCCATCGAGTTGTGCAGCGCCACCGCGTGGCCGCCGCAATCGCGCACGATGCCTTTCGGCTTGCCGGTGGTGCCCGAGGTGTAGAGGATATAGAGCGGGTCGGTGGCCAGCACCGAAACCGGGGCGGCCGGCGCTGCCGCGGCCTCGGCGGCGGCGAAATCATGGTCGCGGCCGGGCTGCATCGTCGCCTGCGCCTGCGGGCGTTGCAGGATCAGGCAGGCGGTTGGCTGGTGCGCGGAAAGCCGGATCGCCTCGTCGAGCAGCGGCTTGTATTGCACCACCCGGCCCGGCTCCAGCCCGCAGGAGGCGGACACCACGGCGACCGGCTGGGCGTCCTCGATCCGCTTGGCCAGTTCGGTCGCAGCGAAGCCGCCGAACACCACCGAGTGCACCGCGCCGAGCCGGGCGCAGGCCAGCATGGTGATCGCCGCCTCCGGCACCATCGGCATGTAGATCACCACGCGGTCGCCCTGGCCGACGCCCAGCGCCCTGAGTGCCCCGGCCACCTTGGCGACCCGGTCGCGCAACTCGCTGTAGGTCCAGCGTTCCAGGCGGCCGGCCATCGGGCTGTCCCAGATCAGCGCGGTCTGGTTGCCGCGGCCGTCGCGCACATGGCGGTCCAGCGCGTTGAAGCTGGTGTTGAGCCGCGCGCCGGCGAACCACTGGCCGAACGGACCGAGCGTCGGGTCGAACACGCGGTCCCATTTGCGATCCCAGTCGATGCCCTCGGCGGCTTTGGCCCAGAACGCCTCCTTGTCGTGCGCCCAGGCGGCAACGGTTTCTTGGTAGCGGCTCATGGCGGGCTCCCTTCATCCGCCAAACTGCCACGCTCTGGCCTCGACGGGAAGCAGCGGGGCGGTGCCCCCGAACCCCCACCAGGGGCCGAGCCCCGGGATCCTCCTTTACCGAACTCCATAGCCCATTGAGGACATCAAGGTATGGGCCCCGGTGGTGACTCAGCCTGCCTACCGCAGCTTCTGGTCGAGCGCGTCGCGCAGGCCGTCG
>DATJEA010000304.1:0-2446 GCA_035497095.1 Acetobacteraceae bacterium
CGGCATCGTGTTCCAGAGCTACGCGCTGTTCCCGCATCTCACGGTCGCCCGCAACATCCGCTTCGGCCTGGAGATGCGCCGCACCGCCACCGCGGCGGCCAATGCCCGGGTCAACGAGATGCTGCGCCTGGTCAAGCTGGAGGCCTTCGCCGAGCGCCGGCCGCGCAACCTCTCCGGCGGCCAGCAACAGCGCGTGGCGCTGGCCCGCGCGCTGGCGATCCACCCCCGGCTGCTGCTGCTCGATGAGCCGCTGTCCAACCTGGACGCCGCCTTGCGCCAGGAGATGGCGCGCGAAATCCGCATCCTGCAGCGCGACCGCGGCGTCACCTCGATCGTGGTCACCCACGACCAGAGCGAGGCGATGGCGATGGCCGACCGGCTGGTGGTGATGCGCGACGGCGGCGTCGAGCAGATCGGCCGCCAGCAGGATCTCTACGAGCGCCCGTTGACGCCGTTCGTCGCCGGCTTCATCGGCCAGAGCAACCTGCTACACGGGCGCCTGGCCGATGGCGGCCTGCTGCTCGATGACGGCGGCGGCCGCATCGCCCTGGCCGGCCGCTACCAGGCCAGCGGGCCAGCCTGCCTGGCGATCCGCCCGGAGAGCATCCATCTCGACGACCCCGATGCCGCGGGCGCGCGGGTGCAGGCGACGATCCGGCTGGCGACCTATCTCGGCGCGGTGGTCGAGTATGTGGTGCGGCTGGACTCGGGGCCGGATATCATCCTGCGCGGCCCGGCCACCGGGCGTGATGCCGAGCGGCGGCGCAGCGCCGGCGAGCGTGCCTCGGTCATGTGGGGCCTGGTCGAGGAACTGCTGTTCGACCAGCATGGCCGGCCGGCCGTCGTGGCGGCCGGATAATCAGAAAAAAAGTGAGGAGACCTCCAATGGATACCAAGAACAACCGCCTGCCGCTTACCCGCCGTGCCATGCTGGCTGCCGCCGGCGCGCTGGCGGTAACACCCTTGGACCTGGCGATGGCGGCAGAGAACTGCGTCATCGGCACCTGGGGCGGCGACTACGCCAAGTTGCTGCGCGAGAATATCGAGGAGCCGCTGCTGAAGCCGCAGGGCGTCAGCGTCACCCAGGCGGTCTCCGACGAAGCGCCGCGGGTGGCGCAGATGTTCGCCAAGCGCATGCTGCCGCGCGGCACGCTGGATATCGCCTGCATGGGCTCGTTCAGCGGCTATCGCACCGCCACCGCCGACTTGGTGCAGACGCTGGACCCGGCCAAGGTGCCGAACCTAAAGCATGTGATTCCGGCGCTGCACAGCGGCAGCTTCATGCCCAACCAGTTCGTGCCGCACATCTACAGCGCGCAGGTGCTGGCCTATAACCCGAACACGGTGAAGAAGCCGCCGACCACCTGGGCCGAACTGCTGCATCCGCGCTGGAAGGGCAAGGTCGGCGTGCAGTCGGCAGTCGCTCCCTGGGTCGTCATGGGCGCCGCCCAGGCGGTGGCCGGCAACCCGAACGCGTTCGACGCCGCCAAGGAATACCTGCTGAAGCTGAACGCCAACGGCCTGCGGCTGTATGCCGAAACCGACGCCATCGCCCCGGCCTTCAAGTCGGGCGAGATCGATGTCGCGATCATCTGGCTGGCGCGCACCATCATGTGGAGCAATGGCGGCTTCCCGGTAAAGGGCTCGTTCCCCGAGGAGGGCGCCATCCTCTACGTCTCCGGCATGGTGATGCCGAAGAACGCGCCGAACAAGGAAGCCGGCTACAAATACATGAACGCGCTGCTCGACCCCTCGGCGCAGCGCGGCTTCGCGCAGCACATGGGCTACCTGCCGACCGTCGACAACGCCGCCCTCACGGGCAAGGTGGCCGAGCAATTGGCGGTGCCGGCCGGCGCTAAGCTGGTGCAGCCCGATTACCCGGTCATCGCCAAGGCCACACCGGAGCTGAACGACTGGTGGCTCAAGAACATCGCGCACCGTTAGGCTGCTGATGCGCATGAGGCTGGAGCAGCGGGCGGCACGCCGGGAGGTGGTTTCCGCCGCCTCCCTGCTGGCGCCGGCCACGGTGCTGGTCTGCATCATGATGCTGGCGCCGCTGGTGCTGCTGGCGCGCTACAGCCTCAACCGCTACGACGCGATCCAGATGATGGTCGCGGCGCTGACACCGCAGAACTACGTCCGGTTCTTCTCGGATCCGTTCTATCTGCACGTCATGCTGGTCACCATCCGGGTCTCGGCGGTGGTCACCGTCGCCTGCCTGGCACTCGGCATCCCGATGGCCTGGGGCCTGGCGCGCAGCCAGAGCCGCTGGAAGGGCGCCTACGTGGTGCTGCTGATCCTGCCGCTGTTCATCGGTTCGGTCACCCGCACCGCCGGCTGGATGATCCTGTTCACCCGCGGCGGCATGCTCGATCTCGTCGCCGGCGCCTTGTTCACCGCGCCCGGCATCGACCTGATGTACACCGAGACCGCGGTGATCTTTGGC
>DATJEA010000305.1:0-26191 GCA_035497095.1 Acetobacteraceae bacterium
CCTCGCCGCCTGCACCGCGCGGGGCGTGCTGGTGTGCAACACCCCGGCCACCGGCTCGGGCAACAGCACCGCCGAACTGGCGCTCGGCCTGCTGCTGGCCTGCGCCCGCCATATCGCGCAAGGCGACGCCGAAATCCGCGCCGGCCGCTTCCAGCAGCACGTGCCGCCCGGCCTCGACCTCGGCGGTCGCATGCTGGGTCTGGTCGGCCTCGGCCGGATCGGCGCTACCATGGCAAAATACGGCCAGGCGCTCGGCATGCAGGTGCAGGCCTGGAGCCCGAACCTCACCGCCGAACGCTGCGCCGAGCTGGGCGTCACCCTGGCCGACAAGGCGACGCTGATGGCCACCTCGGACGCGATCAGCATCCACATGGTGCTGTCCGACCGCAGCCGCGGCCTGATTGGCGAGGCCGACATCGCGCGCATGAAGCCCGGCGCCATCCTGATCAACACCTCGCGCGGCCCGCTGGTCGAGACGGCGCCGCTGCTCGCCGCGCTCAACGCCCGGCGCATCATGGCCGGGATCGACGTCTACGCCACCGAGCCGCTGCCGGCCGACGACCCGCTCCGCCGCGCGCCGAACTGCGTGCTGACCCCGCATGTCGGCTACGTCACCACCACCAGCATGCGCGATTTCTATCATTACTGCGCCGAGAACCTGCTCGCCTGGCTCGATGGCGCGCCAATCCGGGTGATGAACCCGGACGCCGCCCACAAGGCTTGACCGCGAGGCTTGACCGCACCGGGTCGCCGTCTCCATATCGCTGCAACGAACACCGGAGGACCACCATGCGCGCCTGGGCCGTCGTCGAGAACGAACAACCATTGCAGGAAATCGAACTGCCGACGCCGGAGCCGAAAGGCACCGAGGTGCTGCTGGAAACCACCTATTGCGGCGTCTGCCACTCCGACCTGCATATCTGGGAAGGCCGCTACGACCTCGGCGGCGGCAAGGTGATGAGCCTGAAGGATCGCGGCCTCACCCTGCCGCTGGCGATGGGCCACGAGATCGTCGGCCGCGTGGTCAAGCTGGGGCCGGACGCGACTGGCGTGAAGGTGGGCGACATCCGCATCGTGTTCCCCTGGGTCGGCTGCGGCACATGCGCCGCCTGCCTCGCCGAGGAGGATAATATGTGCCTGCAGGGCCGCGCCCTCGGCGTGTTCCAGAACGGCGGCTACGCCACCCATGTGGTAGCCCCCCACCCGCGCCACCTGGTCGACCCCGGCAGCGTGCCGCATGCGGTGGCCGCCACCTACGCCTGCTCCGGCATCACCGTCTATTCGGCGATCAAGAAGGTGATGCCGATCGCCCCCGATGAAGCCGTGGTGGTGGTCGGCGCCGGCGGCCTCGGCCTCAACGCCATCGCGGTGCTGAAGGCGATGGGCCACCGCAACATCGTCGTGGTCGACATCAACGCCGAAAAACGCGAAGCCGCGACCAAGGCCGGCGCCACGAAGACCGTCGATGGCAGCGGCGAAGGCGTCACCAAGCGGCTGATCGAAGCCTGCGGCGCCAGCCCGCTGGCGATCATCGACCTGGTCAACGGCACGCAGACCGCAAGGCTCGCGTTCGACGCGCTGCGCAAGGGCGGCAAGCTGGTGCAGGTCGGCCTGTTCGGCGGCGAACTCACCCTGCCGCTGCCGCTGATGGCGATGCGCGCGCTGACCATCCAGGGCAGCTATGTCGGCAATCCCAAGGAGTTGCGCGAACTCATCAAGCTCGCCCAGCAGGGCAGCCTGGAAGCCCTGCCGGTCGCCACGGTGCCGCAGAACCAGGCCAACGACGCACTGATGCGGCTGCGCGCCGGCAAGGTGACCGGCCGCCTGGTGTTGAAAGCGGAGGCCGCCTGATGGACGCCATGAGCCGTAACGTCGTGCTGCGCCGCCGCCCCTCCGGCGAACCGAAACCCGACGATTTCGAGATCGTCGAGCGCGCGCTGCCCACGCCCGCTGCCGGTCAGGTGCTGACCCGCACCATCTGGCTGTCGCTCGACCCGTACATGCGCGGCCGCCTCTCGGACCGCAAATCCTACGCGCCGCCGGTGCAGATCGGCGAGGTGATGACCGGCGAGAGCCTCGGCGAGGTGATCGCCTCGGCCGACCCTGGCTTGGCGCCCGGCGATATCGTGGTCGGCAGCCGTGGCTGGCAGAGCCACAGCCTCTCCCAGGCCACGGCCCTGACCAAGCTGACCCCCGATGCCGCGCCGTTGCAGGCGCATCTCGGCGTGCTCGGCATGCCCGGCACCACCGCCTATTCCGGCATGAAGGATATCGGCCAGCCGAAAGCCGGCGAGACGGTGGTGATCTCGGCCGCCTCCGGTGCGGTCGGTTCGGTCGCCGGCCAAATCGCCAAGCGCGCCGGCGCCAGGGTTGTCGGCATCGCCGGGGGGCCGGACAAGTGCCTGTGGGTGCAGGAAGCCCTCGGCTTCGACGAGTGCGTCGACCACCGCACCCCATACCTGCCGGAGGCGCTGGCCGAAGCCTGCCCGAACGGCATCGACGTGTATTTCGAAAACGTCGGCGGCGCGGTGCAGGAGGCGGCGTTCGCCCTGCTCAACCCGTTCAGCCGCGTGGTGATGTGCGGCATGGTGGCGCAGTACAACGCCCGCGAACTGCCGCCCGGCCCCAATCTCGGCTTCGTGGTCGGCAAGCGGGTGCGCATCCAGGGCCTGATCGTCTCGGACAAGCCGGAGCGCTTCGCCGAGTGGCGCGCGCTGGCCAGCCCCTGGGTGGCCGATGGCTCGCTGCGCTACCGCGAAACGGTGATCGACGGGCTGGAAAACGCCCCGGACGCGCTGGCGATGCTGCTGCGCGGCGGCAATTTCGGCAAGATGCTGATCCGCGTCGGCCCCGACCCTGCCTGACCACAACGGGGGCGGCCCACACCCATGCCCGCCCCAGGGCTTGCCGCCCGCCCCGCCGCCCTGCTCGCGCCGTTGGCGGTCGCCGCCCTCGCGGTGCTGATGTTCACCGGCATGGACGCCGTGGTGAAGGCGATGCCGGCGCATCTCTCCACGCTGCAAATCGTCGCCCTGCGCTTCAGCTTCGGCATCGTGCCCGCGACGCTGATGCTCTGGCGTGCCGGCGCCCGCCCCACGCCCTCCGCCTGGCGCGCCAACGGCCTGCGCGGCGTACTGGTGCTGCTGAGCACCCTGCTGTTCTTCGTGGCGCTGCGCCGCCTCGCCTTCGCGCAGACGCTGGCGCTCACCTTCTTCGCGCCGCTGTTCATGGTGCTGCTCGCCGCGCTGATGCTGGGCGAGCGCCTGACGCTGGCGATGCTCGGCGTCATCGGCATCGGCTTGATCGGCGTCGCGGTGATCCTGTCCGGCGATCTCGCCGCCGGCACCGCCGCCGATCTGGTCGGCATCGCTGCCGCGCTGGCCTCCGCCGTCACCTACGCCGCCAGCATGATCCTGCTGCGCCGCCAGGCCCAGCGCGACCGGCCGGAGGTGATCGTGCTGATCCAGCAGATCGTCCCCGCCGCGCTGGCGCTGCCGATCGCCCTCGCCGGCTGGACGCCGTTCACGCCGGCGCTGTGGCCGGTCTTCGCGCTGATCGGCACGGTCGGCGTGGCCGGGCATTTCTGCCTCACCTGGGCCTATGCCAGGGCGCCGGCCGCACGCCTCGCGGTAATGGAATACACCGCCCTGCCCTGGGCCGCGCTGATCGGCTTCACCGTATTCGCCGAGGTGCCGACGCTCGCCACCCTGGCCGGCGGCACGCTGATCCTGGCCGCCTGCGTCACCGTCAGCCGGATGCGCCGTTAAGCCGGTTAGGTGATCATCGGCCCCGGCATCGACAGATACGGAATCTCCGACATCACCACCAGGTGATTGCGCACCGCCACCACCCCCGGCACCCGCTCGGCCACCAGTTCCAGCGCCCGGTTCTCCTCGGGGCCGCTCACCATCCCCCACAGATGCACCACGCCGTCGGTCACCACCATGCTGTTCTCGGTGCGCCGGCTCCAGGTGTGCAACTCGAGTTCGGTCAGCAGCGCCTGGCGGATCGCAGCATCGTCGGTGCCGCCGCCCGGCTTCACCTCGGCGCGCGAGGCGAACGCGCGCAGCAGATTGGACCGGCTGACCAGCCCCACCAGCACCTCGTCCTTCAGCACCGGCACCCGCTTGATATGCCGGTCCTCCATCAGGTCGGCGATGTCGGCGAGCGGGGTATCGGCCTGCACGCACACCACGTCCCGGGTCATCACATCGGTGGCCACCCTGCCATGGCTGCGGACATATTCGCCGGCCAGTTTCTCGGTGCCGGTGAAGAAGGTCATCCAGCCGCCGCGCCGCTTCTCGGTGCCCATCTCGGCCCGCCGCAGCAGGTCGCCCTCGCTCACCACCCCCACCACCCGGCGCTCTTCGTCCACCACCGGCACGCCGCTGATGCCGTGGCTCAGCAGCACCTGCACCAGCTCTGCCACCGGGGTCTCCGGCGTCACCGTCACCACATCGCGGGTCATCACGTCGCCGGCATTCATCGCCTGTCCCCTTGCTGCCTCATGGGCGGCGCCATCCTAGCAGCGCTGCCTGCCGGCGCTATTGATTCAGATCAGGTCGCAACCAATATCATTGAGTTAGCATGCTTGCACAAGGAGCATCCGATGTACAAGCACATCCTCATCCCCGCCACCGGCACCGACGCCGACGCCGACAACGTCGTGTTCGCCACCGCGCTGCAGGCCGCCCGGCCGGGCCGCGCGCATCTCGAATTCCTGCACGTCAAGGCCGACGTGACCGCGATGCTGATGGCCATGACCACCGGCGGCCTCGGCGGCGGTGTCGTCGCGCAGGATATCCTGGACAAGATGGAAGCCGAGGTCGAGGCCGGCAAGCAGAAGGCCTGGGACCATTTCGCCGCCTTCTGCAAAACCGAGTCGATCGCCACCGGCGCCGATGCGCCCGGCCTCAGCGCCGAACTGGCGGTGGAGACCGGCCGCGAGGCCGACTGGCTGGTCGATTACGGCCGCGCCGCCGACCTCATCGTGGTCGGCCGCAACATCGGCATCGAGGCGATGGAGGCCATCCTGATGGACAGCGGCCGCCCGCTGCTGATCGCCGCCGCCAAGCCGCCGCGCGCATTGTCCGGCACCGTGGCGATCGCCTGGAA
Organism: Acetobacteraceae bacterium; assembly: GCA_035497095.1. Lineage (GTDB taxonomy): Bacteria > Pseudomonadota > Alphaproteobacteria > Acetobacterales > Acetobacteraceae > 70-18. The sequence goes on from DATJEA010000305.1 coordinate 5,116, forward strand.
AGACACCCCGGAAGCCGCCCGCGCGGTGACCGCCGCGATGCCGCTGATCGAGCAGGCCGCCCGCGTCGTCATCCTGTCGGTCAACGAGGGCAGCGCCGCGCAGCAGGCCGGCAGCAAGCGCCTGTGCCGCTCGCTGCTGCGGCGCAACCCGGCCACCGAACTGCTCCAGCTCAGCCGCGGCGGCCAGCCGGCGGTCGACGTGCTGCTGGCCGAAGCGGCCAGGCTCGATGCCGGCCTGCTGGTGATGGGCGGCTACAGCCACAGCCGGTTGCGCCAGGCGGTGTTCGGCGGCTTCACCAAGCATATCCTGTCCGGCGCCGACCTCACCGTGCTGATGGCGCATTGACTTGACCCCCGCGCAATGAAGAAGCTGCCCCCGATGAAAAAAATGCCGCTGGGACAGCTGCTCTGGATCGGCCTGATGGTGATGCTGGTGTTCAGCTTCATCAGCCGCATGGGCGGCGGCACGCCCCCGATTCCCTACAGCCAGTTCGTCGAGTATCTCGACCAGAACAAGCTGGCCCGCGTCACCGTCGCCGGCGACACCATTCACGGCGAGCTGAAAGACGCGCCGCAGGGCGCCAGCAAAACCTTCACCACCCAGCGTGTGCCGGGCGACCTCGCCAGCCAGCTGGAAAAGCACGGCGTCGAGTTCAGCGCCACCCAAGGCGCCGGCGCGTTCAGCACGCTGCTGTCATGGATCATCCCGCCGCTGCTGTTCGTCGGCATCTGGCTGGTGGCGATGCGCTTCATGGGCGGCGGGCGCGGCGGCGGCTTCGGCGGCGGCCTGCTGTCGATGGGCCGCAGCAAGGCCAGGCTGGTCGCCGAGACCGACATCAAGATCACCTTCGAGGATGTCGCCGGCGTCGAAGAAGCCAAGACCGAGCTGCGCGAGATCGTCGACTTCCTGAAGCATCCGGAGGAGTTCGGCCGGCTCGGCGCGGTCATCCCGCGCGGCGTGCTGCTGGTCGGCCCGCCCGGCACCGGCAAGACGCTGCTGGCCCGCGCGGTGGCCGGCGAGGCCGGGGTGCCGTTCTTCACCGCCACCGGCGCCGAGTTCGTCGAGATGTTCGTCGGCGTCGGCGCCAGCCGGGTGCGCGACCTGTTCGAGCAGGCGCGCAAATCCGCCCCCTGCATCATCTTCATCGACGAGCTGGACGCGCTCGGCCGCGCCCGCGGCGCCAACCCGATGGGCGGCCACGACGAGAAGGAGCAGACGCTCAACCAGTTGCTCTCCGAGATGGACGGCTTCGACCGCTCGGTCGCCGTGATCATCCTGGCCGCCACCAACCGGCCGGAAATCCTCGACCCCGCATTGCTGCGCGCCGGCCGGTTCGACCGCCAGGTGCTGGTCGACCGCCCCGAACGCAGCGGCCGGATCGCCATCCTCAAGGTGCATGTCCGCAAGCTGCATCTGGCCAACGATGTCGACCTCGCCGAGGTGGCCGCGCAGACCCCCGGCTTCACCGGCGCCGACCTGGCCAACCTGGCCAACGAAGCGGCGATCCGCGCCACCCGCCGCGGCGCGGTGGCGATCGCCATGGAGGACTTCACCGAATCGATCGAACGCATCGTCGCCGGCCTGGAGAAGCGCTCGCGGGTGCTGATCCCGCGTGAGCGCCGCGTGGTCGCCTATCACGAGATGGGCCACGCCATCGTCGCGATGGCGATTCCCGGCGCCAACCCGGTGCAGAAGATCTCGATCATCCCGCGCGGCATCGCCGCCCTCGGCTACACCATGCAGCAGCCCGGCGAGGACCGCTATCTGATCGGCCGGGCCGAGCTGGAGGCCCGCATGGCGGTGCTGATGGGCGGGCGCGCCGCCGAGATGCTGATCAGCTCCGACCCTGGCCGCACCGACGTCACCACCGGCGCCAGCGACGACCTGGCCAAGGCCACCGACACCGCCCGCGGCATGGTGCTGCGCTTCGGCATGGATGCCGGCCTCGGCCCGGTGGCGTGGGACACCGAGCAGGGCCAGTTCCTCGGCCAGCAAGGCAATTTCTGGTCGCAGCGCCGCTACAGCGAGGCCACCGCGCACGCCATCGACGAGGCGGTGCGCAACCTGCTGCGCAGCGCGCTGGCCCGCGCCGTCGGCATCCTGGAGACCAACCGCGCCGCGCTCGACGAGGGCGCCGCCGACCTGCTGGCCAACGAGGTGCTCACCGCCGAAACCATGCCGGCGGTCATCCCGGAAGCCGCCCCGCCGCCGGCCATAACCTGAAAATCTGCGACCAGCGACGCCGCCCGGCAGTGGCGTGCGCCAAAGAAGATTCACCGCAGAGACACAGAGACACGGAGAAGAAAGAAAGCAGGGAGCGCCCCCTCTTCGCTTACTTCTCCGTGTCTCCGTGTCTCCGTGCCTCTGTGTCTCTGTGGTGAACCTTGCTTGCTTAATCCCGGCCGCGCCGGAGTCCCGGATCCCCACACCGACACGGCAAACACGAAAAAGGCGGCCCCGTTGCCGGAGCCGCCCGATCCATCACCGCGCCGTTCAGGGCGACGGCCAGTCCGTCATCGTCAGGCGGCGGCCGCCACCGGCGCCGCGTTGCGCAGGGCGGCGCCAGTGGCCGCGATGCGCACCTGCACCTGCTCCAGGCTGGCGGCCGAGTTCGGCAGCGCCATGGTGAAGCCGCAGCGCCCGCCGGCCAGGCCGGCATGGTCGAGATCGGTGCGGTAGCGGTTGGCGATGCCGCGGCCGACCACTTCGCCGTCCACCAGCACGTCCAGTTCCACCGCCGCATCCGGCGCCGCCTGGTTCATCACCCAGCCGGTCAGCACGCCATCCGCCAGCCGCTCGACATGGCCGATGGTGGAAACCGGCGGCACCGCGTCGGGAGCCTGCACGCCCGCCCGGGCGGCGATCCGGCGGCGCATGGCCTCCACCGCGTAGCCTTCCTCGATCCGCGGCGCGAACCGGGCGATCCGCTCGCCCTCGCCATACAGCGCCTCGTATTCGAAGGCATTGTCGAACACCGCGCGGCTGTCGTCGTCGATGAACGACTCGGCGGGCAGCCCCTCGGCCAAGATCACGTCATGCCGGTCGAGTTCGATATGGAAGTATTCCACCCCCTCCGGCGCATCCGCCCGCAGGATCGAGACGCCGTTCTCCAGCGCCACCGCCGGCACCAGCACATCGTCGAGATACAGGCTGTGCATCGGCGACACGTACAGGTCGCGCGCCGGCAGGCCCTCGCCGATCGCATCCTTGCGGATCAGCACCGGGCGCTGCGCCGGGGTCGCCGCGATGAACTCCGCCTCGAAGCTCTGCGTGCCGATGAACTTCACCGGCTTCAACCCGCCATCGACGGTGCGCAGCAGATCGCCGATCCGTAGATCCTCCACCGCCACCTCGCCTTCCGCGGTGGCAACGCCGGTGCCGCGCAGATAGCAGGCGATGTTGTAAACCTCGGTGATGGTGCCCTGATTCGCGGTGTTGTCCTTCACCCGCAGAGTGAGCTGGAAATCATCGGAAACGTTGGTAGCCGAATTATCACCGAGATAGATCCCCTGAAGAAAATTCATCAGGGCCGTGTTGCTGGTGGTGGTGAAGGTCACAACGATATTGGGGCCGAAGGAGGTCGTGGTTGGGGTGCTCCCTGCCACCGTCACCGTGCCGCCAGCCGTGCTGGTCAGATAGATGACCGCGTTCGGCGTAGGAAGACTGCCGACCTTGGTCATGAAAACCTGCGCCGTATAGCTGCTCGCCGTAGCTGACCCGGCATAGCTGACGGTCGGGAAGGCCCGGAACTGGGCGCGTGTCCCGGCAATCGGTGCGCCTGCCGAGGAAACGTCCAGGCCCAGCAGCGTATTGCCGGTGCCGAAAGTCAGCGAAGTCGTCGCCATAATCTCAATTCCTTCATGCCGCCTGATGGAGAGCGCATAATCGTCGCGTGCGGTCAGCGGCCACCTGCTCAGCTCCCACCGACGATGGCGCCGGTGTCACGAACCCAACAGGCAACCCTCGACACGCCCCGGCGATCATCCGCCTGGACCCCCACCGGCCGCGCCGCCGGGAACCCTTATTCTGCTGTTAAAATCCTATCACAAATTCCCGATATTCCGTCAAGCAGGATGTGACACCACCGATATCATTGCTGTGAACCGGCGGCCTCACGCCCGCACGGCTATGCCGCGATCGCCATGCATTGCCCCGCACCGGACGCGCGCTATTCTGCCACCCGCCGCAACAACGTCCCCGGAGTGGTTTTCGCGTGCTCTTCGCCCCGCCCGACATCATCAAGGCCGAGATCTTCACCCGCCTGCCGGATCGCTTCCGCACGCTCGACCGCAGCGAATGGGCCGACGCCAATCGCGGCGGCAGCCCGGTGGACAGTTTTCTCGAAGGCCCGAGCTTCGCCCGCGACGGCACGCTCTATGTCGTGGACATCCCGTTCGGCCGCGTGTTCGCCATCTCGCCGGCCGGTGACTGGCGCCTGGTGGTACAGTATGACGGCTGGCCCAACGGCCTGAAATTGCACAAGGATGGCCGCATCTTCATCGCCGACTACCGCCTCGGCCTGGTCACCCTCGACCCGGCCAGCGGCACCATCGCACCGCTGCTGCGCAGCCGCCACAGCGAGGCGTTCAAGGGCCTGAACGACCTGCATTTCGCCGCCAATGGCGACCTGTACTTCACCGATCAGGGCCAGACCGGCCTGCACGACCCCACCGGCCGGGTCTACCGCCGCACCGCTGCCGGCCGCCTGGAGCAGTTGACCGACCGCGTCCCCAGCCCCAACGGCTTGGTGCTCAACCTGCTGGAAAATCAGCTTTTCGTCGCCGTCACCCGGGCCAACGCGGTCTGGCGCCTGCCGCTGATGGGCGATGGCAGCGTGTCCAAGGCCGGGCTGTTCGTGCAACTTTCCGGCGGCAACTCCGGCCCGGATGGCATGGCGCTGGATGCCGAGGGCGGGCTGGTGGTGGCCCATATCGGCCTCGGCGTGTGGCGATTCGATGCGCTGGGCCGGCCGACCCATCTGATCGAGACCGATCTCGGCCGGCAATGCACCAATGTCGCGTTCGGCGGGCAAGACAACTACGACCTGTTCATCACCGAATCGCAGAGCGGCACAATACTGCGGGCCAGAATGCCGGTGCCAGGGCAGACAATGTTCGGGCTATCGTGAGTCGTCGCCGATCTTCGCGCCGGCCAGTTCTCCGACCGTCACCGGCTTTAGCGGCGGGCGGATGCGGTAATAGCCGATGTCATCCATCCCGCGCCCGAGCGTCTCCGCCAGTATTTCACTGACCACCGGCCCGCAAAGCCTGCCCTGGCACGGCCCCATGCCGGCGCGCAGGAAACTCTTGGCCTGGTTCGGCCCCTGGCAGCCCTGCCGCGCCACGGCGCGCAGTTGCCCGGCGGTAACCTCCTCGCAGCGGCAGACCACCACATCGTCGGCAGGACGCAGGATCGCCGCCGGAGGTGGATACAGCGTGTCGAGAAAAGCGCGTGCTTTCAGGTGCTTGGCGTGCGCGCGGCGATCCGGTGCGGCCAGGTCGTCGCGCGCCGCGGCACTCAGCCGGCCGAGCTGACGCAGCGCTTCGGCGGCGGCCAGGCGGCCGGCGGGGGCGGCGGCGCGGGCGCCGGCGATGCCGGCCGCGTCGCCGGCGACCAGGATGCCCGGCAGGCTGGTGTTGCCCCATTCATCGAGAACTGGGCGAAAACAACGCTGTGCGTCGCTCCATTGATGCGCGCAGCCAAGTGCGCGGGTGATCTGCTGGGCCGGAATCACGCCTTCATGCAGCGCCACCAGCGTCGTTGCGATGCGCTGCTGCTGGCCGGAGGCAGTGAAATGAATGGCTTCGGCGGCGGTTTTGCCCTCGATCCTGAGGTCGCTCACCCGGCGCCACACCGCGACTCCGGCGGCGCGCAATTCCGCCTTTAATTGCAAGCCCTTGGCCAGCACTCCCCAGCCCGCGGGGCCGGGCAGATGGCGCAGTGCGGCGAACTCGTTGCGGCGGGCGGTGGTGTCGAGCAGCGCCAGGATGGTGGTGCCGGCGGCCAGAAGTTGCGCCGCAAGCAGGTATAAAAGCGGTCCTGAGCCGGCAAGAACGATCGAATCCGGGCGCAAACATGCCGTTTTCAGGAGAATTTGTACTGCCCCCGCCCCCATCACCCCCGGCAGAGTCCAGCCCGGAACCGGCACCGGACGCTCCATCGCGCCGGTCGCCAGCAGCACAACGCCGGTTTGCAGCGAACTCACCGCGCCGTTGCGTATGACCCATACATATCTCTCTGGCGTAATATTCCACACGGCGCTGCCGGGACGATACTCGACACCGCTGGCGCGCAATCGTTCGGCCAGCGCCGCACCGTGTTCGTAGTCCGGCCCGAGCAGCGCGCGCAGCGCCGGGCTGGCCTGCTCGATGCCGCGATAGATCTGCCCGCCGGGGGCCGGCTGTTCGTCCAGCAGCACGGTGCGGGCGCCGCGCTCGGCAAGCAGGCTGGCGGCGGCCATGCCGGCCGGGCCGGCGCCGACCACCACGGCATCGACCTGCTCGGTCATAGGGTTCTGGCGCCGTGCTGGCGGCGGATGCGCATCGCCTCGGTGACCGGCACCAGGCAGGCCTGGCGGTTGGCGACGCCGTCGATTTCCACCAGGCAGTCGAAGCAGACGCCCATCATGCACCACGGCGCGCGCGGGCTGGCGGAGACCGGGGTGGAGCGGAAATGCCCGGCGCCGTTGGCAAGCAAGGCGGCGGCCACGGTGTCGCCCGCGCGGGCCGGCAGGCGGCGGCCCTCGAAGGTGAAATGCAGTTCGGGCCTGGGGTCAGGCAGCCGGCTGAAGGGCGAATCGGCGCGGGTGGAATGCATCGAGACTCTCGGGCAGGTGGCCGGCCATTATGGCGGGGGCCAGGGCAAGGGCGTGGGCGCCGGCCAGGGTGACGCCGCTGTGGCAGGTGGCGGCGAAGGCGCCTTGGTGGGTTTCCGACTGCTGGTAGATCGGGCAGCCATCGGGGGACATCACCCTGAGCGCCGCCCAGACCCGGACGATGTTGGCGTCCTTCAGCAGCGGGAACACCGCGAGGTTGCGGGCGACGATGTCGCGCATCACCGCGACCCCGGTGGAGACATCGAAGCCGGCATCCTCCTGGCTGTCGCCGAGCAGCACGCTGCCTTCGTCGGTCTGCCGGGCGATATGGGTGGCGCAGTCGAGGAAGCGGCGCACCCGTTCGGTGACCACGATCTGGCCGCGCAGCGGGGTGACCGGCATCGACAGGCCGACCATCGGCGCCAGTTTGGCGCTGCCCAGGCCGGCGGCGATCACCAGTTTTTCGCCGGTGATCGCCTCGCCGCCGCTGTGCACGGTGAATTCGCCAGCACGGTGGGCGATGCGGTCCACCGTGCGATTGGGCAGATAGGCGCCGCCGAGGCCGAGCAGCGCCTGTTGCAGCGAGCGCAGCAGTTTCAGCGGGTTGGCGTGGCCGTCCAGCGGGCAGAACGCCGCACCCTGCACCGCGTCGCCGACCATCGGCAGGCGGGCGCGCAGTTCGGCGCGGTCCAGCAGCACGGTGCCGATATCGCCGCTCTCGTTATGCATGCGGGCGATCAGCGTGGCGCGGGCCTGCATCTCGGCCTCGGAGAGGCAGAAGGTGTAGCCGCCGGTCTGTTGCAGCGCGACGTCGGTGCCGGTGGCGTCGGCCATGCCGGCATGCAGCGCCGGCCAGAGTTCGGCCGAGCGGCGGGTCCAATGCGCGTATTCCGGCATGTTGGCGCCCTTGCTCTGCACCCAGACCAGGCCGAAATTGCCGCGCGCGGCACGGAACGCGATATCGCCCTCATCGACCAGCGCCACCTTGGCGCCGAGCCGCGCCGCCCCCCAGGCGATGGCGCCGCCGACCAGGCCGCCGCCGATCACGATGATGTCGTAGGATGCCATCCCTGCCCCAGTGCAACGCCGGGCCATGATGGCAGCGGTAATGGCAAAGGGCGAGTCCGGCACGCCGCGCGCGCTCGACAGGCTGCCGCATCGTGGCTATGGCTGGCGGAGATGAAGATCCTTCATGTCATCGCGGGCGCCGAAATCGGCGGCGCCGAGACGTTTGCGCAGGATGCGATCCTGGCGCTCAATGAGCGGGGCGTGGAGCAACTGGTGTTCACCCGGCCCTGGCCGCGCGTGATGGCGCGCTATGGGGCGGCCGGGGTGCCGATGCAGGCGGCGCGGTTTTGGCGCGGCGACGTGACGCTGCGCTGGCGGATCAGGGCGGCGGCGCGGGCGATCAAGGCCGATCTGGTGCATGCCTGGATGCAGCGGGCCGGCAGTTTCGTGCCGCGGGGGATGCCGTGCCCGGTGCTGGGCTGGTTCGGGGATTACTATAATCTCAAATACTTCCGCACCGCCGACTGCTTCGTTGGGGTGACGCCGGACATCACCAGCCATATCGTCGCAGGCGGCATGCCGGCGGAGAGATGCTTTACCGTCAACACGTTCGGCACCATGCCTGAGGCGGCGCCGGTGAGCCGGGCCAGCCTGGACACGCCGGAGGGGGCGCCGCTGCTGCTGGTGCTGAGCCGGATGCACCGGGTGAAGGGCATCGACACCATGTTGCAGGCGCTGGCCGAGGTGCCGGGCGCCTATTTGTGGCTGGCCGGCGACGGGCCGGCGCGGGGCGAATATGAGCAGTTGGCCGAGCGGCTGGGGCTGCGCGGGCGGGTGCGGTTTCTCGGCTGGCGCAATGACCGCAAGGCGCTGTTGGAGGCCTGCGATATCTGCGTGCTGCCGAGCCGCTATGAGCCGTTCGGCACGGTGATCGCCGAGGCCTGGGCAATGGGGCGGCCGCTGGTGGCGAGTCTCGCGGACGGGGCGCGGCAATATGTGCGGGACGGGGTGAACGGGCTGCTCTGCCCGATCGAGGATGCGCCGGTGCTGGCCGCCTGTCTGCGCCGGGCGATCGGCGATGCCGGGTTGCGGGCGGCGCTGGTGGCGGGCGGTACGGCGGCGTATCAGGCCGATTTCACCCGCGAGGTGGTCACCACGCGGCTGCTGGCGTGCTATCAGCGCTGCATCGAGCTTGGACCGCGCCGATGACCCTGCTGCCGCGTATCTCGCGCATCGACCGCTATCTGTTCCGCCAGTTGCTGCTGGCGCTGGTGGCGGTGACCGGCGGGCTGGTGGCGCTGATCTGGCTCACCCAGTCGCTGCGCTTCGTCGAACTGGTGGTCAATCGCGGGCTGTCGTTCGGGGTGTTCCTGCGGCTGACCGGGCTGCTGATCCCGGGGTTCGTCGCGGTGATCCTGCCGATCACCTGTTTCGTGGTGGTGCAGGTGGTGTATCAGCGGCTGGCCGGCGACCGCGAGTTGACCGTGATGGGGGCGGCCGGGGTGTCGCCGGTGGCGCAGGCGCGGCCGGCGCTGGCGATCGCGGTGCTGGCGATCGGCGTCGGCTTCGCGCTGACCTTGTGGCTGGTGCCGAACAGCGCCGGGGCGTTCCGCGCCTACCAGTTCGAAATCCGCAACCAGATCGCCGCCTTCCTGTTGCAGGAGGGGGTGTTCACGCAGATCTCCGACGACCTGGTGGTCTATGTCCGCCAGCGCGACCAGGACGGCACGCTGCACGGCATTCTGGTGGATGACGGGCGTGACAAGGCGCATCATGCCACGGTTCTGGCCGAAACCGGGCGGCTGCTGGACAGCCCGGATGGGCCGCGGGTGCTGCTGGAGAACGGCTCGCGCGAGGAGATCGATCCGCAGACCGGGCGGCTGAACCTGCTGACCTTCAAGCAGAACACCATCGCGCTGACCGAACCGGGGCGGGCCGGCACCACGCGGCTGCGCGACATGGGCGAGATGGGATTGCACGAATTGCTGTATCCCGACCCGAATACCGCCAATCCGCGCGATTTCAACCGGATGCGGGTGGAGGCGCATAAGCGGCTGGTGCTGCCGCTGTCCACCTTCAGCTATGCGATGGTGGCGCTGGTGGCGGTGCTGGCCGGGGCGTTCCGGCGGCATGGCAGCATGATCCGGCCGTTTGTCGCGATCGTCGCGGTGGTCGGGCTGGTGGCGCTGGGGCTGGCGCTGGACAGCCTCTCGGTGCGGCAGCCGGGGTTCATTCCGTTGATGTATGTGCGCGCGGTGCTGCCGGGGCTGCTGTGCGCCGGCTGGCTGTTCGGGCCGGTGCTGCTGGATCGGTCCGGCTGGGCGGTGCGGGGGGAGACCTAGGCCGGGGCGCGGACGCTCGCAGCCGGGTTCAGCGCTGGGAGCGCAGCATGTCGTCCATCACCCGTTCCAACTGGTCCAGCGTGTTGCAACTGGTCGCCTGATGGCAATAGGGCTGGTAGCGCAGCATGTCGGAATCGCCGGTGCCCCATAGCGAGCGCGGCTCCGGGTTGAGCCAGATCACCCGGCTGGCGCGCGCGAAGATCGCCTGCATCAGATCGACGCGCGGCTCGTTGCGGTTGCCGCGGGCGTCGCCGAGCACGATCACCGTGGTGTCGCGGGTGATGGCGGACAGGGCGATATCGGCGAAGGCGGCCAGCGAGCGGCCGTAATCGGATGAGCCGAAGCCGGCTGCTTGCATGATTTTTTCGGCGGCCTGGTCGATGTCGTGGCGGGCCAGGATGTCGCTCACCTCGATCGTGGTGTTGGAGTAGGCGAACGAGCGGATGCCGGCCAGCACGTCGGCCAGCGCGTAGATGAACATCAGCAGGAAATGCGCCACCGGGGCGACCGAGCCGGAGACGTCGCACAGCACCATCACGCGCGGCTTGTCGATGCGGGTGCGCTTCCAGACGGTGCGGAACGGCACGCCGTCATGGCCCATGTTGCGGCGGAGCGTGCGCCGGGCGTCGAGCGTGCCGCGGCGGGCCTGCCAGCGCCGGCGGCTGTAGCGGGTGGCGATCTTGCGGGCGATCTCGCGGATCAGCGCCCGCATCCGCGCCACGTCGCGCCGGTCCATCGCCGACAGCCGCACCCGGCGCAGCGCCTGCTCGCGGATCTCCCGGCTGGTGCCGGCGGCGAACAGCGCCAGTTGCCGCTCCATGTAGGCGCGCGCCTGGGCACCGAGGGCGGTGCGGGCCTGCTCCAGCCGGTCGGCGAGGTCGGTCTCGCCGGCGGCGCGGCGAGCGGTGATTTCGCGCTCCAGCGCCGGCAGGCCCATGCGGTCGAGCATGCGGCGGGCGAACAGGTTGGTCTGGGTGAACAGGGTGATGCCTGAGGCGCCGATGCCCTCGGCGGCGGCTTCCATGGCGATCGCCAGGGCCGCGGCGTCGCCGGCCAGCAACTGGTTGGCGAGGTCGTGGGCCTCCGGCGGCAGGTCCGCCGGGGCGGGGGCGTCGCGCTGGAAGTAGCGGTCGAAAATGGCTTCGAAGAGGTGTTTCTCGGCGACCGATTTGGCCAGTGACAGGGTGAGCGCGTCGCGCAGCAATTGGCGATCGGCGAAGCCTACCGCGTCGGCGGCGGCGAGCGCGTCCAGCGTTTCGGCGGAGGAGATGCGGACGCCGGCGCCGCGTGCGGCGCGCAGCAGGCTGAGGAGGGGTTCAGACATCAGGAAGGAAGGTGTTCTTTTTTGAAAAAAAGAACCAAAAAACTTTCATACATTTAAAATCGTGTTGCCTGGCGCACCGCACCAAATGGATGAAGTTTTTTTGCTTCTTTTTTTCCAAAAAAAGAAGACCTCGCTTCACTCGCTGTCTCCCCCTTCGCGCCGCGCCTGCTCGGTGAAGGCGCCGACCGATTTGGCCGCGAGTTGCATGTCGGCCTCGAATTTCATCAGCACGTTCAGGGTTTCGTGGACCACGGCCGGGTCCAGCCTGGTGGCGTTCAGCAGCAGCAGCGCGCGCGCCCAGTCGATCGTCTCGCTGACCGAGGGCAGCTTGCGCAGGTCGAGGCCGCGCAATTGCTGCACGAAGCTGACCATCTGGCGGCGCAGGCTGTCACGGATGCCGGGGATGCGGGCGTCGACGATGCGCTCCTCCAGGCGGGCGTCGGGGAAGCCGATATGCAGATGCAGGCAGCGGCGCTTCATCGCGTCGCCGAGGTCGCGGGTGGCGTTGGAGGTCAGCAGCACGATCGGCGGCACCACGGCGTGCACGGTGCCGATCTCCGGGATGGTGACCTGGTGATCGGACAGGATTTCCAGCAGGAAGGCTTCGAACTCCTCATCGGCCTTGTCGATCTCGTCGATCAGCAGCACGCAGCCCTGCGGCTCCTGCAACGCGCGCAGCAGCGGGCGGGGTTCCAGGAAGCGTTCGGAGAAGAAGATGTCATCGACCAGATGCAGCTTCTCCAGCGAGTCGTGCAGGCTGGCGGTATCGCGCAGGGTCTCGCCGAGTTTGTCCTTGAGGATCTGGGTGTAGAGCAGTTGCTTGCCGTATTTCCATTCATACAGCGCCTTGGACTCATCGAGCCCGTCATAGCATTGCATGCGGATCAGCGGCAGTTTCAGGTAGGCGGCGGCGGCCTTGGCGAGTTCGGTCTTGCCGACCCCGGCCGGGCCTTCGACCAGGATCGGCTTCTGCAACCGCATCGCCAGGAACACCGCGGTGGCGATCTGGCGGGAGGCGATGTAGCCGGTGCTGGCCAGCCCGGTCTCGACGCTGTCGATGGACGGGATCTGCTGGGCGATGTCGATGGTCACGCGGGGTGGCTCGCTTTCATGGATTCGGGTGCCGCAGGCGGTCCAGCCGCGCCCAGGCGGCAGAGTATTCGTCGGCCAGCCGATCCACCAGGGTGGCGACCGGCGGGCAGTCGGCGATGTTGCCGACCCCCTGGCCGGCGCCCCAGATCTGCGACCAGGCCTTGGGTTTCTCGCGCTTGTGCCCGGCGACGTAGCTGCGGCCGGCCTCCGGCTGTGGCAGCGCGGCCGGGTCCAGCCCGGCGGCGGCGATGCTGCGGCTCAGGTAGTTGCCGTGCACGCCGGAGAACAGGTTGGTGTAGGTCACTTCTTTGGCGCCCGAGGCGACGATCATCGCCTTGTATTCGGGTAGCGCGTTGGCCTGTTCGGTGGCGATGAAGCGGGTGCCCATATAGACCATGTCGGCGCCCATCGCCTGGGCGGCCAGAATGTCCGAGCCGCTGGTGATGGCGCCGGCCAGCACGATGGTGCCGTGGAAGAAGCGGCGCACCTCGCCGAGCAGCGCGAACGGGCTGGTGGCGCCGCCATGGCCGCCGGCGCCGGCGCAGACCAGGATCAGGCCGTCCACGCCCATTTCGGCGGCTTTTTCGGCATGGCGCAGGGTGATGACGTCATGGAACACCAGCCCGCCATAGGAATGCGCCGCCTGCACCACCTCGCCCGGCGCCTGCAGGCTGGTCAGCAGCAGCGGCACCTTGTGGCGCACGCAGGTCTCGGTGTCGCCTTCCAGCCGGTCGTTGGAGCGGTGGCAGATCAGGTTGACGCCATAGGGCGGCGGGCGGCCGTCGAACGCCGCCTCGATGCGTGACAGCCAGACCTCGAACTCCGCCTGCGGCCGGGCGTTCAGCGCCGGGAACGAGCCGATTATGCCGGCGCGGCATTCCGCCACCACCAGTTCGGTGCCGGAGACGATAAACATCGGCGAGGCGATCACCGGCAGGCGCAAGGTGCGGAAAATCTCCGGGACCGCCATCACGCGCCCCGCTGGCCGATGACGCGGCTGATCACCGGCCAGTATAGCGCGCCGTCACCGTTGGCGATCGCGCGGCGCAGGGTGGCGGCGGCCAGTTCCGCGCCGGGCAGCGCCATGCCGGCCTCGGCGGCGAGATCGAGCGCGTAGCCGATATCCTTCAGCGCGTATTCGGTGGAGAAGGCGCGCTCGGGAAACACCCCCGGCAGCACCGCTTTCATGCCGTGGTTGCGCAGCGCGAAACTGTCCGCCGAGCCCTTCGTCAACGTCTCGAACAGCAGCCGCGCGTCCATGCCGGCGGCGCGGGCCACGGCGATCGCCTCGGACAGCGCCACGACCGTTTGCACCAGCACCATGTTGTTCATGATCTTGGTGATCTGGCCGCTGCCGACCGGGCCGCATTGGGTAACCTCGCTGGCGCAGCAGGCCAGCAGCGGGCGAAGGGCGGCGAACACCGCGTCATCGGCGCCGACCATGATGGACAGCGTGCCGTCCTCGGCCGCCTGCCTGGTGCGGGCGATCGGCGCGTCGGCGAATACCGCGCCCTTGGCGGCGAACTCGGCGTGCAGGGCGCGGGCCAGGGACACCGGCGAGGTGCCGCAATCGACCACCGTCTGGCCGGGCCTGGCCGCCGCCAGCAGCCCACCCGGCCCGCAGCAGACCGCCTCGACATGCTTGCCGCTGGGCAGGCAGAGGAAGATCACATCGGCCGAGGCCGCCAGCGCCGCGAGGCTCGCCGCCGCCGCCACGCCGTCGGCTGCCAGCCTCGCCAGCGGTTCGGCGGCGCGGTCGAACGCCACCACCTTGGCGCCACTCTTGCGCGCCAGATTGCGGCACATCGGCTCGCCCATCACGCCCAGTCCGACAAATCCGATTTGCATGGTCTCAGCGTGCCCCTGTCGGCAATTGATTGAATGGCTTGTCCTTGTCCACCCTTATATCGGCGGGCAGGCCGAGCACGCGCTCGGCGATGATGTTGCGCAGAATCTCGTCGGTGCCGCCGGCGATGCGCAGGCCGGGCGAGAACAGCAGCGCCTCCTGGAACAGCGCATGCAGCGGCGCCAGCGCCGGGTCCATCAGCACGCCGGCAGGCCCCAGCAGGTCCAGCCCGTAGCTGGCGATGTCCTGCAATTTCGACGCGTTGACCAGCTTGGCGATCGAGGATTCCGGGCCGGGCGTCTGGCCGCGCGACAGCGCCGTCATGGTGCGGAAGCGGCTGAACTTCAGCCCCTGGCTGCGGCAATGCCACTCGGCGATCCGTTCGCGCACGGCCTTGTCGGCCAGCGCCGGCCCGCCGTCCACATCCACCATCCGGGCCAGGGTCAGCAGATCCTCGACGTCCGGCCGCGGCACCTCGCCGACCGCCAGCCGCTCGTTCATCAGCGTGGTCAGCGACACAAGCCAGCCCTGCCCGACCGCACCCAGCCGCTGGCTGTCCGGAATGCGCACGTCGGTGAAGAACACCTCGTTGAAATGCGCCGCCCCCGACACCTGCTTGATCGGCCGCGCCTCCACCCCCGGCGACTTCATATCGAGAAAGAAGAAGGTCAGCCCGGCATGCTTGGGCACATTCGGGTCGCTGCGGGTGACGATGATGCCGAAATCGGCGAACTGCGCGCCGGAGGTCCAGATCTTCTGGCCGTTGATCACCCAGTCCTCGCCGTCCCGCTCCGCCCGGGTGCGCAAACCCGCGACATCGGACCCGCCGGCCGGCTCGGAGAACAACTGGCACCACACCTCCTCACCGCGCAAAGCCGGCGCCACGTAGCGCTGCAACTGCTCGGGCTTGGCGTACGCCATCATGGTCGGGATGCACATGCCGAGCCCGATCTCGAACACCCCGCGCGGCGTGGCGTAGGCTTCCTCCTCCTGGTTGTAGATCACCTGGAACATCGGCCCCATCTCGCGCCCGCCCCACGCCTTCGGCCAGGTGATCGCCGCCAGCCCGGCCGCCGCCTTGCGCGCCTGCCAGTGCTTGGCCCGCGCGATGAACGCGGCATCCACCGGCTCGGCGCGCGAGGTGGGGCGGGCGCCGGCCTTGGGGGTGGCATTGGCGGACAGAAAGGCGCGGACTTCAGTGCGAAAGGCGGCTTCTTCGGGGGTATCGTCGAAGTCCATTGGGGCAATCCTTAAGGAAGGAAGCAGCGCTTTTTTGAAAAAAAGCGCGCAAAAAACTTCATTCCCTGGAGTCTGGCCGTCGACCAGACTCCAGGGGATAGAAAGTTTTTTTGCTTCTTTTTGTTCACAAAAAGAAGACCTTGCTTACGCCGCATTGCGCGCCTCCAGTTCCTCAACCACACGCTGCTTCCACAGCGGCGCGGCGCCGAGGCACAGGCCGAGCAGTTTGGCGCGGCGGTAGAACAGGTGGCAATCCGCCGCCCAGGTGAAGCCCATGCCGCCGTGGGTCTGGATGTTCTCCTTCGCCGCCAGGTGGAACGCCTCGGTGGCCGAGACGCGGGCGGTGGCGGCGGCCAGCGGCAGTTCGGCGGCGTCGGTGGCCAGTGCCCAGCAGCCGTAATAGGCGTTCGAGCGGGCAAGCTCGTTGGCCACGTAGACATCCGCCAGCTTGTGCTTGATCGCCTGGAACGAGCCGATCGGGCGGCCGAAGGCGTAGCGCTCGCGGGCGAAGGCGACCGCCATGTCGAGGCAGGCGGTGGCACCGCCGAGTTGTTCGAAGGCGAGCAGCACCGCGGCGCCGTTCAGGATGCGATGCAGATCGGCATTGGGCAGGGCCTCGGCCGGGGCGCGGTCGAGCGTGATGCGGGCCTGGTTGCGGGTCGGGTCCAGCGTGGCCAGCGTCTCGCGCTCGACGCCGGGGCCGTTGAGGTCGAGCAGCGCCAGCACGGCGTCGCCGGCTGCGTTGCGCGCCACGACCACGGCAAGGTCGGCGATGCCGCCATCCGGGACCGGGAGTTTGACGCCGGTGAGGCGGCCGGCTTCGTAGCGGGTGGCGAGGTGCTCGGTGCTCGGGTTGCCCGGCCGTTCGGCCCAGGCCAGCGTGCCGATTGCCTGGCCGGTCGCGAGCCTGGGCAACCAGGCGGCGCGCTGCTCCGGGCTGCCGCACAGGCGGATCGCCTCGGCGGCCAGGTAGATCGAGGAGGAGAACGGCACCGGGGCGACGGCGCGGCCGATTTCCTCGGCCAGCACGCACAGCGCCTCGTGGCCCAGCCCGGCGCCGCCGTACTGCTCGGGGATGGCGGCACCCAGCCAGCCCATCTCGGCCATGCCCCGCCACAGGGCGGCGTCATACGGGGCCGCGCCCTCCAGCACCGCGCGTACCTGCTTCGGGCCGGACTGCTCGGCCAGGAAGCGGCTTGCCTGGTCGCGCAGCTGGTTCGAGTCGTCGGAGAAATCGAAATTCATGCTCGTTCCGCCCTTGCCCGGCCACTGCTCCGCTCAGGGTAGACTCATCGGGGCGGCAAGGCCAAACTCTCTGCCCACCAGCATGCAACGAAAAGGGAACGAACATATGGCTCGTCTGTGCGAAGGACGCGTGGCGATTGTGACGGGCGCGGGGCGCGGCATCGGCCGAGGCTATGCGCTGCTGCTGGCCCAGCATGGCGCCCGCGTGGTGGTGAACGACCTCGGCGGCGCCGCCGACGGCACTGGCAAGGATGAAACCCCGGCGCAGGAAACGGTGCGCGCCATCAAGGAGGCCGGCGGCGAGGCGGTGGTGAACGGCGAGAACGTCGCCGATTTCATGGGCGCCAAGCGGATGATCGAGCAGGCGATCGACACTTTCGGCACGCTCGACGTGCTGGTGAACAACGCCGGCATCCTGCGCGACCGCGTGCTGGCCAACATGATGGAGGAGGAATGGGATGCGGTGATCAACGTGCATCTCAAGGGCACCTTCTCGCCGGCGCGCCACGCCGCCGCCTATTGGCGCAACAAGAGCAAGGAAATTGGCGGGCCGGTACATGCGCGGATGATCAACACCAGTTCGGTCTCCGGCATCTACGGCAACACCGGGCAGTGCAATTACGGCGCGGCCAAGGCCGGCATCGCCGCGTTCACGGTGATCGCGGCGCGCGAGTTGAAGCGCTACGGCGTGACCTGCAACGCCATCGCGCCGCTGGCGCTGACCCGCATGACGGTGGGGCTGCGCGAACTGACCGAAGAAGAGAAGGCGCAGCGCGACCCGAATAACGTCGCACCGCCGGTGGTCTGGCTGGCCAGCCGCGAGTCCGACGATTTCACCGGCCGCATCGTGGAATCCGGCGGCGGGCTGCTGGCGATCGCCGAGGGCTGGCATCGCGGGCCGACCGCGACGCCGAACGCCGATCCGTCGAAGCTCGGCCCGACCATGATGGATTTGCAGAAGCGGGCGCGGCTGAATGCCGCGATGAACGGCAAGGACTTCGATTGACCGCGACGCCTGGCAGGATGAACGGCGGCATGCACCCCGGTGTGCATGCCGCCGAGCGCCCGGATGCGGCAGCGGTGATCGAGGCCGATACCGGCGCGGTGCTGACCTGGCGACAGCTTGACGAGCGCTCCAACCGGCTGGCGCAATTGCTCTATGCGCGCGGGCTGCGGCGCGGCGACCATATCGCGCTGCTGATGGAAAACCATCTTCGCTACAGCGAAGTTGTCTGGGCGGCGCTGCGCAGCGGGCTGTATATCACCGCCATAAACCGCTACCTGACCGCCGGCGAGGCGGCCTATATCGTCAATGACAGTGGCGCCAAAGCGCTGGTCACCTCGCTGGCGCGGGCCGAGGTGGCGGCAGCATTGGGCGAGGCGATTCCCGGCTGCGCCATCCGGCTGATGATCGACGGGGCGATTGCCGGCTGGGAGCGGTATGAGGCGGCAATCGCGGCGCATCCGGCGACACCGCTGGCCAAGCCGTGGTCCGGCGACACCATGCTGTACAGTTCCGGCACCACCGGGCGGCCGAAGGGGATCAAGCGGGCACTGGCCGATTTGCCGATCGACCGGCATTTCCGCGCCATCGACACCTATCAGGGCTACGGCTTCCATCCCGGCATGGTCTATCTGTCGCCGGCGCCGCTGTACCACGCGGCACCTTTGGCCTACACCATCGCCACCCAGCGCTTCGGCGGCACCGTGGTGATGATGCGGCATTTCGACGCGGTGGAAGCGCTGCGACTGATCGAGCGGCATCGCGTGACCCACAGCCAATGGGTGCCGACGATGTTCGTGCGGATGCTGAAGCTGGCGCCCGGGCAGCGGGCCGGCTTCGACCTCTCCAGCCACGTCTGCGCCATCCACGCCGCCGCTCCCTGCCCGGTCGAGGTGAAGCGGCAGATGATCGAATGGTGGGGGCCGATCCTGCACGAGTATTACGCCGGCACCGAATCGAACGGCATCACCCGCATCACCAGCCAGGAATGGCTGGCGCGGCCGGGCTCGGTCGGCCAGGCCAAGCTCGGCATCCTGCATATCTGCGACGACGACGGCGCCGAGTTGCCCGCCGGCCAGTGCGGCCTGATCTATTTCGAGCGCGACGTGCTGCCCTTTGCCTACCATAACGACCCCGACAAGACCGCCCGGGCGCTGCATCCGTGCCACAAAACCTGGTCGACACTCGGCGATATCGGCTACGCGGACGCAGACGGCTATCTGTTCCTGACCGACCGCCGCGCCTTCATGATCATCTCCGGCGGCGTCAACATCTACCCGCAGGCGATCGAGGACGCGCTGATCCTGCATCCGGCGGTGCGCGACGTGGCGGTGATCGGCGTGCCCAATCCGGACTTCGGCGAAGAAGTGAAGGCGGTGGTGGAACTGGCGGACGGCGAGACCCCCTCCCCCGCGCTCTCCGAGGCGCTGATCGACTTCCTGCGCCAGCGCGTCGCCCGCTACATGGTGCCGAAATCGATCGACTTCATCGACCAGCTTCCCCGCCTGCCCACCGGCAAGCTGTACAAACAGGCGCTGCGGGCGCGCTACCAGACCCCGACTCACCCCGAGGAGACGCATTGATGGCAGACCCGAAACGGCCCCGGCCGATGCCGACACCCGAAACCAAACACTTCTGGGACGGCACCCGCGAAGGCGAAATCCGCCTGCAACGCTGCGACGCCTGCGCGAACGTATATTTCCCGCCGCGCCCGTTCTGCCCGGCCTGCGCCAGCCGCGCGGTCAGCGTGTTCAAGGCCAGCGGCCGTGGCCGCCTCTACAGCTACGTCATCAACCACCGCCCCGCCCCCGGCTTCAGCGGCGAATACGCCATCGCCGTGGTGGAACTCGATGAAGGCCCGCGGCTGATGAGCAACATTACCGGCTGCCCGCAGACCCCCGAAGCGCTGGTGCTCGACATGCCTCTGGAAGTGACCTTCGAGAAAATCGACGACGAGATCAGCCTGCCGCTGTTCCGTCCGGTGCAGGGGTAACGCCGATGAAACCCGGAAGCATCGCAATCGTCGGCGCCGCCGAGACCACCCGGCTCGGCTCCATCCCCGACATGTCCAACATCCAGTTGCACGCCGACGCCGCACTCAATGCGCTGGCCGATTGCGGCCTCACGCTGAAGGATATCGACGGCGTCGCCTGCGCCGGCGAGGTGCCGACCAACATCGCGCATTATCTCGGCATCACCCCGCACTGGATCGACGGCACCGCGGTCGGCGGCTGCTCGTTCATGATCCATGTGCGCCACGCCGCCGCCGCGATCTCGGCCGGGCTGTGCAAGACGGTGCTGATCACCCACGGCGAGGCGGGCAAATCCCGCATCGGCCTCAACCGCCCGCCGCCGCCGGCGGCCAGCCTGATCGGCCAGTTCGAGCTGCCCTACGGCACCTTCGGCCCGCCGACAATGTTCACCATCCCGGTGCTGCGCTACATGAAAGAGCGCGGGCTGACCCATGAGCAACTCGCCATGGTCGCGGTGATCCAGCGCGAATGGGCGGCGATGAACCCGCGCGCCGCGTTCCGCGACAAAGTGAGCGTGGACGACGTGCTGAACTCGCGCATGATCGCCTATCCGTTCCGCCTGCTGCAATGCTGCCTGGTGACCGATGGCGGCGGCGCGCTGATCCTCACCTCGGCCGAGCGCGCCGGCGACTTCCCCACCAAACCGGTCTACATCCTCGGCACCGGCGAGAGCGCCGAGACGCCGATGATCAGCCAGATGGCGGATTTCACCTCGTCCCGCGCCTTCCGCGTCGCCGGCCCCGAGGCCTTCCGAGCCGCCGGCATCGCCCATAAGGACGTCGACCACCTGATGATCTACGACGCCTTCGCGCATCTGCCGATCTACGGCCTGGAGGATCTCGGCTTCGTCGGCCGCGGCGAGGCGGCGCAGTTCATCTGGGAACGCAACACCGCCCCCGGCGGCAAGCTGCCGATGAACACCAACGGCGGCGGCCTGTCCTACACCCACACCGGCATGTACGGCATGTTCGCGCTGCAGGAGAGCGTGCGGCAGATGCGCGGCACCGCGCCGGCCCAGGTGCAGGGTGCCAGGATCTCGGTCTGCCACGGCGTCGGCGGCATGTTCGCGGCCAGCGGGACGATCATCTTCGGCAACGAGAAGCGGTAGTAAGGAAGCAGCGCTTTTTTG